>JAFGFV010000308.1 GCA_016930895.1 Spirochaetales bacterium
GAGCAGCAGCACGATCACGAGGAGCCGGCATGAGGTTCGAAAGCCTCGCTTCATCCTTTTCTCCTTGTTATTCCTTTGCTCATTGGAGATTGTATGCCCGCACCCATCCTTTTTCAAACCCTTTTCTCCCTGGACTCCCTGAAGGCCTCTTCGGCCCGGTAGGAGCTGCGCACATACGGCCCTGCCAGGACGTACGGGATCCCCTTGTTTTCGGCTCGGACCTTGAGCTCATCAAACTCTTCCGGATTATAGTATCGGACGACAGGGTTATTCTTTTGACTCGGTCTCAAATATTGTCCGATCGTGAGGATCTCCACTCCCACCGCAGCCAGATCGGCGAACAGCGCATCGAGCTCCTCCCGGCTCTCCCCCAGTCCGACCATGATGCCCGACTTGAGCCCCATGCCCGGGCGGCGAATTCGCCCGGCCAGGGCAAGGACCTCCAACGAACGACGATAGTCGGCCCCGCGGCGGACCTCGCCGTACAGGGATTCCACCGTTTCGACGTTGTGAGCCAGGACCTGCACGGGCAGTCCTGCGACCTCTTCGATCGACTCCCGCCGTCCCTGAAAGTCGGGAAACAGGAGCTCGAGCCCCAGCTCGGGGAGCCGGGCGCGGATGTCCTCCACGACCCGCCGGAAGTGCCCGGCGCCCCCGTCGGGCAGGTCATCCCGGGTCACCGAGGTGATCACGGCATAGCGAATCCGCGCCAGGCTCACGTAGCTCGCGATCTTGATCCCTTCCTCGGGGTCCGGGGCCGTCGGAGGCCCATGGTCCACCGCGCAGAACCCGCAGTTGCGGGTGCAGCGGTCCCCCAGGATCAGGAAGGTGGCGTTTCCCCGCTGGTAGCACTCCCCGAGATTCGGGCAGCGGGCGGATTCGCAAATCGTATGCAGCCCCAGATTGGCGATCTCGCGCAGGGTCTGCATGACCTCCGGCGACAGCTTTTTTTCCTTGCGAAGCCACTCGGGGCGCGGCTTGCGCGCGCTCTCATTCATCTCCTTCAGTCTCCTCCTGCGGAAGATTCCACCAGCGCAGCCGCACCGGCACCCGGATGGAACCGGCTTCGACCGGCCCTGCGGCCGCCGGCCCCTCGGCCGCCGGCCCCCCGGCCCCCTGTCCCGCAGCGCCCTGCCGGCCGGCCGCCTGCGCCCGCATCTCCGTCAGGGCCACCGGGAAGTCCCGCTCCAGAGTCAGGAGCAGCACGTCGGAGTACGCCTCGATGCCGGCTGCGCTCTCCACGACGGCCAGACCTCCCTCCTTCTGGAGCACTTCCAGGCAGAAACCGGTCAAGGTCGAAACCTGGAGCAGAAAGACCCCCACCCCCTGCTCGCGCAGGCGCTCGATGCTCCTCCGTGCATTGGCGCGGTCCTCCAGACTATCCAACTCCCGGTGCACCACTGTCACCGGCTGCTCACCCTGGCCGAGGGTGTCGCGGAACCGCTGCAACCGCCGCTGCGCCGACTTGTCCGGGCGGGCGCTCAGGATTCCCACCGAGACGCCGCGGGCGGGGCTCTCCCCGGGATAGGCCGCGCTCAGGGGCGGGGGGAGCTCGGGCAGGGACAACAGATCCCGCAGGGATGCGGCCGCCTCGCCGTAGGCGCCCGCCAGATCATATTGCAGAATCCGCAGATTCGAGGCCTGTGGCGATCCAGGCGACGGCAACGGCCCATCGAGAAAGACGAGGGTACCGGGGAACTCGGACGCCAGGGCGATCCCTGCCTGCGCAAGGAGAGGGCTGACGTACACGCCCCGCGGCGAGAACCTGGCCACCAGCCGTCGCGATGCCTCAGAGCTCCCCTCCCCCGGCTCCAGCACCTCCACGCGGATCCCGGCGCGTGCGGCGATCCTGCCGACCCAGCCGAGTCCGGGCATTCCAGCCTGCGACAGGATCCCCTCCTCTCTCATCAGGGCTTCCGCGTACGGGTCCAGGAGCAGAAGCAGGTCCGGCGACCGGGCGCATGCCCCGAGGACCGCCGCCAGGGCAGTCAAGATGATCCCCGTCAGGATCCCGGACAGTCCGGGATTCCGGCGTCCGCCCGCAAGCTCTGCGCGCATCTCGTACACAAGCTAACCGGCGGGAGCGAGCTTCGTCAATCGCTTCGCCAATCGAGTCAAGCCGCAAGGTGAGGGCGCTTGACACCTGGGGGCAATCGCAACATAGTTAGGGCGCGTCGAGCGTTCGCCGAACAAGTTGAGCACTCTGAAAAAGCTGGAGAAGGAGCAACGATGATTCGCTATCAAGATCTGGGACTTTCCAATACCCGCGAGATGTTCAGGAAAGCCATGGAGGGCGGATATGCCGTCCCGGCCTACAACTTCAACAATCTGGAGCAGCTCCAGGCCATCATTACCGGCTGTCTGGAGAGCCGTTCCCCCGTGATCCTCCAGATCTCCAAGGGTGCCCGCAAGTACGCCAACCAGACTCTCCTGCGGTACCTGGCCGAGGGCGCCATGAAGATCGTCGGGGAGTCCGAGCACCCGATCCCGGTGGCCCTGCACCTGGACCACGGGGACAGCTACGAGCTGTGCGTCTCGTGCATCGAGACGGGTTTCTCCTCGGTCATGATCGACGGCTCCGCCTTTCCCTATGAGGAGAACGTCGCTCTCACCCGCAAGGTCGTGGAGTACGCCCACAAGTACGACGTCACAGTCGAAGGCGAGCTGGGGGTGCTGGCCGGGATCGAGGACGAGGTCTCCCACGCCGCCTCCCACTACACGGATCCCGAGGACGTGCAGCACTTCGTAGAAGCCACCGGGGTCGACAGCCTCGCCATTTCGATCGGGACCTCCCACGGGGCCTACAAGTTCAAGGTCAAGCCCGGCGAGGCCGCGCCCCCGCTGCGTTTCGACATCCTCGAGGAAGTGGAGCGCCGGATTCCGGGCTTCCCGATCGTGCTGCACGGCGCCTCCTCCGTGTTGCCGGTCTACGTCGACATGATCAACAAGTACGGGGGTCAGCTCGAGGGCGCCGTCGGGGTCTCGGAAGATCAGTTGCGCCGGGCGGCCAAGTCCGCGGTCTGCAAGATCAATATCGATTCGGACGGTCGGTTGGTGGTCACGGCGCTGATTCGACAAGTCCTGGCGGAGAACCCGAAGGAGTTCGATCCCCGCAAGTACCTGGGGCCGGCTCGCGATGAGCTCATCAAGATGATCATCCGGAAGAATCGCGACGTGCTCGGGAGTGCCGACCGAGCCTGAAGTCGCGCCCCCTGTGCGCGAGCACAAGGGCAAAGGGGGCCCAAGCGGTGGAGGAAAAGAAGGAACGCACCATTGAAAAAGCGCGGGAGTACTTCCACCAGTACTGGTACCGGAAGGCTTCCCTGAGCGATCTGATCGCCGAGATCGGCATCTCCAAACCCACGTTCTACAACTACTTCAGGAACAAGGAGGAGCTGTTCGACGCAGTCATGGTCGCTACGTACAACGAGTTCCTGTACGAGTTCAACCAGAGGACCCGTACCGCCCGCAGCGCCATGGAGAAGCTCGATGTGTTCGTGCGCACGTACGCCTGGTTCCTGGACCAGTACCCGCTGTACCGGGACCTCTACCGCCCCGGCAGCGATCTGCTGCCCCGTTGGCTCAAGTCTCGGCACTCGAAGGACCTGTTCGCCGAGGGGGTGGAGACCCTGAAGGCGATCATTGAGGAGGGCCGCGAACAAGGGATTTTCCGCGAGGACCTGGATCCGGGTTCCGCCGCCCTGGCGCTGTGCCAGCTGATCACGGTCGGGCTTGCCTTCGATCCCGGCGTCTACTCCCGCAGGGACCGCCCGCCGTACAGAATCCACCTGGACACCCTTCTGGGCATCCTGACGAGGGGGTTGGCGGCGCCGGAGTAGCTCCCGGGCCCCTACCGTTCGCCGGACCAGTACAGCAGGGCTACAGCTCCCGCCAGCACGGCCGCGGTCGCGCCCACAGCCCACCACTCGTGAAAGGTCCTGTGCAGAAGCCCAATCGCGGCTGCGGCCAGGGGAACGCACCCGAGGGCGACGGCAAACAGCCCCTTGCGCACGCCGTACCACTCCTGGTATCCCCGATACAGGAGCGGCAGGAGCAGCACCGCCGCCATGTAGAGGGCGGGGCGCAGGAACAGGGAATACGGTTCGTAGGCGCCGTAGCTAATGAGCACGCTCGCCACCGCCGCCACGCTGTAGAACCCGCCTACGAAGAAGACCGTCTGCAGGGTGGAGCGTTTGCCGTAGAAAATCGCCATCGCTCCCGCTGCCAGCGCAGCCACGCCCAGGTAGTCCACGACCAGCAGGTACAGGAAGAGCGAAAACGGTCGGTAAGAGACGGGCAGGAAACGCTCCAGCGCGACCAGGGCCGCGGCCCCGGCGACACCGAATACCAGCCCCTTCAGGTATTCCACCAGCGGGAGGTTCCGGGCAGCGGGGACCGAGGCTCGAGAGCGCCTCGGTCGAGGAGTTCCCAAGAGGCTGTACGAGACCATCAGGAACGCGGGCAGTCCCAGGAGCGCGAACAGGGTCATGGATCTACCCGCGGCTCAGCACGGTTTCTTCGATCTTGCGGACCTGGGCCCGGTACAGGGAGGTGATGCCCACCCCGTAGTCGGCAATGAGCTGGATGATATCCCGCACGCGGTCCTGCTCGTCCACCCCGTTGATCCGGTCCCCGGCATCCCCAAGCCCCGGCATGATGTAGGCCTTCCTGTTCAGGCTCGGATCCATCCAGAGGGTGTAGATTTCGGAGTTCTCGATGGCCCGGACGATGCGCAGGGAGCCTTTCAACACCGAAATCACGTTCAGGAACTTGATCGATCGGGGCTTGATCCCCTGGTCGAGGAGGTACTTGACG
Organism: Spirochaetales bacterium; assembly: GCA_016930895.1. Next base: position 4,816 of record JAFGFV010000308.1, read on the forward strand.
ATGGTGACCAGGCTTCCGCCGGTGGCGTTCATCGGGTCCGCAAAGAACAGGTCCTTGCCGTCCAGAAGCCCCAGATCGAAGTACGACTTGTCCAGGTCCAGGATGTAGGCCATGTTGTGCTCTTCCTTGGTGTCGTCTCGACTGATCCGGAACAGGGCGAAGGGGGTCACATAGTCGTTCGAGGAGTACTCCTGGATCTCCTTGGAAACGATCATCGAGGGCAGCAGGGCGGCCCGGAGCATCACGCACATCACGCTGTTGCCCACCTTCCCATCGATGTCCGGGATCTTGTGCACCGCGAAGTTCTGGATCGGCGTCCCGACCGGCGTCTTGACCAGGATGTAGTTCTTTTTCTCGCGGATGGGACTGCTGAAGGCCAGATTGAAGAGCAGCTCGTACGCTCTCTGGATGTAGTACACGAACTCGGGATTCTCGGTCCGGGTGTTCCGGAGCTTGGCGATAAGCCGGGAAGCCTCCCCGTGGCTGCTCTGGGGGGTCTCGAAGGAATAGACGTGGATGTTCGGCTCCCGCGCCGTGATCTCCCGCATCATCTTGCCCATCTGGTTGTACAGGTCGATCAGCTCTCCCTTGGCGGCGGCCCGCTGTGCGCCCCCAGCCTCCCCCTCCGCGCCGAAGCGGGGATAGACCTTCATGGCTTCGGCGTAGGTACCGTCCATCGCGGCGATGGTCTGCTTGTCGCTTTCGGTCAGGTACCCGTCGAGATCGGCCGCTTCAAGAATGATCTTGGACATGACGTAACTCTCCTCGAAGGCGTGCGGGGCGGTGGATAGCCGCGTGCCGGCGCCTCAAACTGTACCCGCCCGCTCCGGCTTCGTCAAGCAACGGGCCCGGACACCGCCAGTGGGCCGCAGTGCGCTTGATGCAAAGCTGATCGAAATGATATACAAAACCCCGGCGTGAGCACTACAAGAGGCATCGTCCGCAGGCGCTACATATTCAGAGGAGTGATCCAGGGGGTCGGGTTCAGACCCACGGTGTACCGGTGCGCCTGCGCGCTGGGCCTGACCGGGTTCGTGCGCAATCAGCGCTCCGAAGTCCTGGCGGAGGTACAGGGGCCGTCGGACGCGGTCGAGGGATTCCCCGCGGCCCTGGCGCGCATGCTGCCTCCTGCCGCTTCGATCGACGGCTTCACCGCCACCGGCGTCGACGCCATCCCGGAGCAGGAGTTCCGGATCGTCGAGAGCGCTGCCTCCTCTTACAGCTTCCCTCCCATTCCCCCGGACCTGGCACTGTGCGATGACTGCCGTCGAGAGCTGCTCGATCCCGCGGATCGACGGTACCTGTACCCCTTCATCACGTGCACGCAGTGCGGACCCCGCTATTCCATCGTCGAGGACACTCCCTTCGACCGCGATACCACCTCGATGGTCGATTTTCCCCAGTGCAGGGAGTGCCTGGCAGAGTACACCGATCCCGCAAGCCGGCGCTTCCATGCGCAGACCAACGCCTGCGCACGCTGCGGTCCGCAGCTGCGCCTGCTGGACGGCTCCGGCCGTACCCTCGCCGGGCCGGGAGGGCTGCCGGGAGCCCGGGACCCGATCGCCCAGGCAGTCGCCGCGCTGGCGGCAGGCAGGATCGTGGCCATCCAGGGAATCGGGGGCTTCCACCTCGCGGCGGCCCCCCGCACCGCCGCAGTCATGCAACGCCTGCGGCAGGACAAGGAGCGGGAGCGCAAGCCCTTCGCCCTGATGGTCAAGGACCTGGCGGAGGCGGAGCGTCTCGGCTGCCTGAGGGAAGAGGACCGCCTGCAGCTGGCCACGCCAGCCAGCCCGATCGTGATCGTGCCGCTGAGCGCGGCGGCCCCCGCCCATTTTCAGCGGGTGTCCCACGCGGACACCGTCGGGCTGATGCTGCCGTACACGCCGCTGCACCTGCTGCTCTTCTCCCACCCAGAGCTGGACATTCCCTATCGCTCTCTGGTCATGACCTCGGGCAACCTCAAGGGGGAGCCGATCATCACGGACGCCGGCGAGGCTCTGGCCAAGCTCGCCGCAATCGCGGATCTGTTCCTGGTGCACGACCGCCGCATCCTGTTCCGGACCGATGATTCGATCGTGCGCACCACGGAAGACCGGATCCCGGTCCTGCTGCGCCGCTCCAGGGGGTATGTGCCCCGACTCATCACCCTGGCCTCTCCCCTTGCGCGGACGGTCCTAGCCGCCGGAGGCGACCTCAAGAGCGCTCCTGCCCTGGCAAGGGGCACGGACGTGCACCTGGCGCCCTACATCGGCGACCTGGAGGACCCCCTGACCCGGCGGGATTTCGAGCGCCAGATCCACCAGATGCTCGACCTCTACGCCGTGCGGCCGGAGGCGGTGGCCTGCGACCTGCACCCGCAGTATCATTCAAGCGGATGGGCCCGGGGCTTCGAGGGAGCGGAGCTGGTGGAAGTCCAGCATCACCACGCCCACATCCTGTCGGTCATGGCCGAGCACGGCCTCGAGGAGGCTCTCGGTCTTTCCTTCGACGGCACCGGGTACGGCAGCGACGGTACGATCTGGGGTGGGGAGTTCCTGGTGTGCCGCAGGGACGGTTTTCGGCGTCTCGGCTGGGTGGAGCCGTTCCGCCTGCCCGGCGGCGAAGCGGCCATACTCCACCCCCTCCGGATTGCGCTCTCGCTGCTGTGCCAGGAGGCGGGCCCCGAAGCCACCCGGGAGCTGTTCGCAGGCGCCTATGGCATGCCTGCGCAGACCCTGGACACCCTCCTCACCATGGTGCAGCAGGGCGTCAACGCGCCCCTGACCTCCTCGCTGGGAAGGGTCTTCGATGCCGCGGCGGCCCTGCTCGGCCTAGTGGACTGCGTGAGCTACGAGGGGGAGGGACCGATCCGTCTGGAGGGACTGGCGTTGAGGCATCGGCGCCGGGACCCCGGCCCGGGAACGACGGAGGGCGGGGATGCGGCGGACCTCGCGCAAGCGGCAGACCTCGCGCAAGCGACGGGGCCCCTGGCCGGCCTTCTCCGCCTGGTGGAGTGTGGCCAGAGCTTCGTCCTGCGGACCGGCGCCCTGCTCAGGGAGCTCGCCC
>JAFGFV010000309.1 GCA_016930895.1 Spirochaetales bacterium
ACCAGAGGCTCGGAGTAGGTATACGCGATGCCGAAGGAGCGCTCCCGCTCGGCTATCCGGACCAGGTCTTCGGGAGAAACCGTCTCGGTCGGGGCGTTGATGTCCTGGGAGATCCGGTAGTTCTGGCAGAACGGGCAGCGGAACGAGCAGCCCACGAACCCCACGGACAGGATCGGCTGTCCGGGATGGAAGTGGTAGAGGGGCTTCTTCTCGATGGGGTCGATCGAGACGGCGGTGAGTTTCCCGTAGTAGGGCAGGACCAGCTGCCCGCCCTGGTTGTAGCGGACCCGGCAGAGCCCGTGGCGCCCGGGAGCGATGCGGCAGCGATGGGGGCACAGGGTGCAGCGCAGGGCCTTGTCCTCGAGGGGCTCGTAGTAGCGGGGTTCCATGAGCGCAGTCTACAACCCCGGGGCGCCGCGGGCAACCCGGCCGGCTGCCCGGGAGCAACCCGGCCGGCGCGACGGCGGGGCCCGGACCGGAAGGGCTGTACATGCGCGGGGCATGTGAGAATCCATGCAATTCTTTTGAATTTATTGTTGACAAATCGGGCACATCGGCTATAATGTAGACAATAATGTCGACAAAATTGTCGCCAAAAAAGAAACGAACCTCTGTTGATGTCCTGGAGTACATCCGGGATCGGATTCTAAACTTCTCACTGCTGCCGGGTGTGAAGATCTCGGACGATGAGGTGGCGAAGGTGTTTGGGATCAGCCGGTCCCCGGTTCGCGAGGCGCTAAACCGTCTTGTAGAGCAGGGGCTGGTCGAGTACCGACCCAATCGAGGTTTCGCTGTCAGAGTCTTTACGCGGAAGGACGTGGAGGACTACTACATCCTCCGCGAAGCCCTCGAGTGCGTTGCCGTGAAACTGGCGACTGCGTCAGTAGGGGCGCACGAGTTGAAAACGCTAGAGGACCTCCTGGCAACCTACCCTGCGATCATCGAATCCGGCGACATCGTACGCTTCAACGAGTGCGACGAACGATTCCACGATCTGATTGGGTACTACAGCAAGAACCGTGCTGTCTACAAGGCTCTTCAGAACTTGCAGGGGATCATCCGGATCATACGTCGGTATGACCACATTCGATCTGGGAGCCTGCAGCATACCCTGGAGCAGCATCAGGTCATTCTCAGGCACATGACTGAGAAGAATCCGAAAGCCGCGGCCAGCGCCATGTCTTCACATATCCGCAAGTCGATGCAGCTGGTCATGCCGGTTCTCCCGCAGGATTCGTGGAGCGCGGACTTGGAAATCGGCGCGCGCCCGCACTAGCGCGCACAACAAGGGAACCAACATCCTGATTTGGATGAATCGTGAATTGAAGCATCGAGGAGGTCAAAGCGGTGAAGGAACTCAAGGACATCGTGGCGCTCATCCCAACCCCTTTCGGGGATGATGGGGAGCTAGACGAGACGAGTCTGAAGCGTCTCATTGATTTCGAGCTGGACAACGGATGTTCGGCTGTCGGAGTACTGGCGGCGATTGGAGAAGGCTACCTGGTTTCGCATGAAGACTGGCGCAGGGTGGTCGAGGTCTCGGCCAAGCACATGGCCGGCAACGCGCCGCTCATGGTTGGCTGTCCCACCATGAGCACGGTCCATGCAGTCCAGCTCTGCCGGGAGGCGGAAGACTTGGGAGCGGGCGCGATTCTGGGCTTCAACCCCCAGGGCTTCCGCGCTTACAAGGAAGAGGAGTTGGTCGATCACTATCGGGCGATGACCGATGCGGTGAAGATCCCGATCGCTCCCTACTCTCGGGGGGAGGATCCGGTTCCCTTCCCAGTCCTGCGTAAGCTGGTGGAAGAGAAGAGGATCTCCTACATGAAGTACGCGTGGAAAAGCTGCGCGCTGCTCAAGGAGATGGCGGAGCACTTTGGTGAGGGCTTCTTCATTTTCTGCGGGGCCGATACCTTGACGCTTCGGTACCTTCTTCTTGGCTGCAAGGGCGTCTCGACGGCAACCGCTGCCATGCTTCCCAAGGAACATGTGGATCTCCTCGCGATGCTCAAGAAGGGAGAGGTAGAGCAGGCCAGAGCGTTCTATGACGAAGCCATACTGCCCTGGAACGACATTGGCTTCTACGACATGAACACCTGGCACAGCGTGCACAAGGTCGCACTGAAAGAGATGGGCATCATCAAGTCAGCGAAGATCCGCGCTCCTCAGGCTTCTTTGGCTCCGCACCAGGTGGAGGAAGTCAAGTTCTTCCTGAGGAATCGCGGCAAAATCACGTGAAACCTGTCGAGGGATAGAACCCAAAGGAAGGGACGAATGGCAACCAACAAGAAGAAGAGTATCCTCGATCTTCGCAAGATGAAGCAAGAAGGCATCAAGCTGACTTGGCTCACCAGCTACGACTACCCCACGGCAGCCTTCGCCGAGCAGGCAGGAGTCGAGATGATCCTGGTAGGGGATTCCATGGGAATGTGCGTGTACGGCTATTCCGGAGGTACCATCCCGGTGACCATGGATCAGTGCATCGTCCACACGGAGGCGGTGCGCAGGGCCGCACCGAACACCTTCGTGGTAGGCGACATGCCCTTCCTGTCCTATCAGACCACCCCCGCTGAGGCGGTCGTGAACGCCGGCAGATTCCACAAAGAGGCCGGCGTGGACGCGGTGAAGCTGGAGGGCGGCCGAAGAGTCGCAGGGATGATCAGGGCCATCGCGGACGCGGGCATGGTGGTCTGCGGCCATATCGGACTGACCCCGCAGAGCTCCGGGCAGATCGGCGGCTTCAAGGCGCAAGGGCTCACAGCCGAGAGTGCCCAGGATCTGATCAAGGACGCCCGGGCCGTTCAGGAAGCGGGAGCGGCCTTCCTGCTGCTGGAAGCGGTCCCGCCGGAGGTGGGAAAATTCATCGCCGAGAACTTAAACATCCCGGTGTATGGAATCGGCGCGGGTCCGGACGTCGACGGGCAACTCTTGATCGTAAGCGACATGTTGGGGATTTTCCAGGCGTTTACGCCTAAGTTCGTGAAGAAGTACGCCAACCTGGGCCAAGAGATCGTTCACGCCATGGAAGAGTACGTGAGAGACGTGAAGGGAGCCAAGTTTCCTGAGGAGAAGCACTGCTATCGGATGGTCGAAGGGGAGTACGAGAAGATGGTCAAGGTTGTAGAAAGGGGGTAACCGCCAAGAGACGTGTGAACGTGCAGGAACCGCATTCGGGTTCGAACCGAAAGAAAATCGTGAAGAGGAGGGAACGAAGCGTGCAAACTCGAAGCAGGAATCGGAAGTGGGCAGGACTGCTCGTCGTGTTCGTGGCTGCAGTCGTGCTGTTGGGGCTGAATCCTACGACGGTCGAGGCCAAAGAAAAGGCTGTCAAGATCGGACTTCTGACCCCCTTGTCTCCTCCCGGGGACCCCGCCGCCGGGAAGCGGATCATGTGGGGCGCCGAGCTTGCCGTCAAGTACATCAACGAAGAGATGGGTGGCGTGCTGTGCGGCCGGCCCGTGGAACTGGCCGTTGAGGACGACGCGGGCCAGCCGGCCGACGGGATAGCGGGATTCCGAAGACTGGTCCAGAGGGAGAACGTGGTGGCCGTGGTCGGTCAATATCACAGTTCCGTGTGCCTGGCAGTCCTCAAAGTGGCAACCGATCTCGGAGTGCCCTTGTTCTCTACCGGGGCGGCCTCGGCAAAGATCACCGAGTCTGAGAGTCCCTATATCTTCAGCATCATGTCGCTGACGCCTACCAAGGCCGAGTTCTGGATCGATTTTGCCAGGCGCATGGGCTGGAACAAGATCGCCGTCGTGGCCGAAGACACGGACTTTGGCACGGATCACAAGAAGTGGGTCGAGGAGTACGGCAAAGCCGCCGGAATGCAGGTCAAGTCGGTCATCTTCCCGAGGACCTCAATCGATCTTACCCCCACCCTGCTTCAGGTCAAGGCCTGGAAGCCGGATGTCGTCATCAACGCAGGTGTGCCGCCCACAGCCTATCTGATGGTCAGGCAGGCATACGAGATCGGTCTTTTCCCCGCCACGCCGATGCTGGCGACCTACGGTTGGACAACCCTGCCTGAGTTCTGGGAGGCGGTCGGAGACAAGGGCAAGCTGATTCTGTTCACTAGCTACTACAAGCCCGGGATGCTGACCACCTTCCTGGGTGACTGGATGATCCGGGAATACCGGAGGCTGCACGGCGAAGACCCGACGTACTACGCGATGAATGCCTTCGGAGAGATCCTGGTGATCGCCCAGGCGATCAATGCCGGACAGTCGAGCGATCCCAAGGACCTCGCAGAGGCGTTGGTCAAGTGGCCCTACCTCGACTGGAGCGGAGTCATCGATTTCAAGGAGGAGAAGGGCATCAAGTGGCACAACGCCTCACCACCGTACCTGATCTTCCAGCAGACTCGAGCTCGGCAGGACGTGGGGGACGCAGAGCACGTGTGGCCGCCCTCCTTCGGCGGTACCGGCGTCTTGCGGAAGCCTTAGGATTCAATCGGTAGATCGGCTGTAACGGTTGGAGTGCCGCAGGCGGTATGGAGCAGGCTTGCGGCACTCAACTTTCCGGAAAGGAGGAACTACCATCAACTTTCACCTGCTGACGCAGTTCCTGATTTCAGGAATTATCATGGGTATCTTCTACTGCCTGATGTCCCTCGGGATCAACTTCATCTACGGAATCATGAAGGTGATCAACTGGTCGATGGGTGAGTTCTTCATGATTGGCGCGTTCCTGCAGTACGTGCTGCTACTCAAGGTGTTGCCTCCAGATTTCTGGTCCGTTGGGATTCTCATTTGCGGTGTCGCCACATTCGGGCTCGGAATGGGTGTCCAAAGGCTGCTGATCAAGCCCATGTTCTCGGGAATCATCGAGGCCAAGCTCGAGTACGCCACCATTGTAACGATCTCCATGTCGATTTTCTTGAGGAATCTCATGGTTGTCGTGGGTGGCCCCAGGATCTATACGCCGCCTGACTACGCCCAGCCGATGCAACTGTTGACCCTTCCGATCAGCGGAAACACCTTCGTCGGATTGATCGGCGCGCTCGTGATCCTGGTCGCCTTTTTCTATTTCATCAAGAAGACCTGGACGGGCAGAGCCTTCCAGGGGGTTGCGCAGAACCGCATGGGCGTGCAGACCGTGGGCGTCGACATCATGAAATACGACATGCTTGCATTCGGAGTCGGTACCGCACTCGCCGGGCTGGCGGGGGCTCTGTTGGCGCCAATATTCCTCGTGCATCCCTTGTGCGGCGTCGTCCCTGCAGTCAGGGGCTTCGAGATCATCGTGATCGCCGGTTTGGGCTCAATTCTTGGGACGCTCGTAGCGGGTCTAGCGTTGGGAGTGGCAGAGAGCCTTGGATCCGTCCTGATCCATCCTTCCTTTGTGGACATGTACGGCTTCATTCTCTTGGTGGTTGTGTTGACCATCAAACCGTACGGCTTGTTCGGCAAGGCAGAGCGTACAATCTGAAGGAGGCAGCAAGCGCATGAAGCGTGGCATAGCCAACCTCTATCAAGAGCTGAGCAGGGCGCGTTACGTGAAGAGGATCGGAATCGTTGTCCTGCTGGGCCTTGCCGTCATCGTTCCGTTCGTGGCGTCCGACTACTGGCAATACGTGCTCATGGTGGCCTTCTACTACACGATCATGGCCTGCACCTGGAACCTCCTGGCGGGCTATACGGGTCAGTTCTCCTTGAGCCATCATACCTTTTCCATGATCGGTGCCTACGGATCGACTCTGTTGATGCAGCATGCCGGTCTGCCCTTCTGGATCAGCATTCCAGGGGGAATCGCGTTGGTGCTTGTTGTCAGCTTCCTCCTCGGCCTGCTCTGCCTGCGTGTGGAAGGGCTGTACCTGGTTCTGGTTACCTGGGCGTTCGCGGAAGTGGTGAAGAACTACATCCGGCTGCATAACGAATTCACCGGCGGGGCCCGCGGGCTGGAGTCACCCCTTCTGTTCGGAACGATGAAGCCGTTCTGGTACTACTACCTTTTTCTCGGACTTGCCGTGTTTACGGTCCTCGTGATCTCGGTGATCATGCGTTCGAAGATGGGATATTACTTCCGGGCGATTCGGGATGACGTCATTGCTGCTCGATCGATGGGAGTGGATATCACTCGATACAAAATCATCGTAGTAATGATTGCCAGCACTCTCGCGGGAATGGCGGGGATATTCTACGGACACTCTATAGGGCTGATCAGCCCGACGATCGGGGAGTTCAACGAGATGGCGATGATCATCATCTTTGTCGTCATCGGTGGAATGCGTTCTCTAGGCGGCCCCGTGGTCGGAGCGGTAGGAGTCCGCGTCCTGATGGAGCTCCTGCGGGAGTACTCGGAAGTCAGAATCGTCATATTGAGCGCAGTTGTCATCCTGCTCATGCGTTTCTCCCGCGGCGGATTGAAGGAAATTCTGCCCGAAATCAGGAGACTGTTTGCTATACGCAAAGAAGCCTCCGTGTCGGCCTACGACGAGTCGGAAGGCGGCAAACGCGGATGATCGGAAAAAACGGGAGCGATCACATGGGAGAGCGTTCCGGGATAGACGCCATGAACCAGGGTGGAGACGAGGGACATCACCTGCTGGAGGTCAGAAATGTCAGCAAGCGCTTCGGCGGCTTGGTGGCGAACAACAACGTATCGATGGAGGTCCGTGAAGGAGAGATCAGGGGCCTGATCGGTCCAAACGGCTCAGGCAAGACCACCCTGCTGAACATCATCACCGGGATGTATGAGCTAACCGACGGGAGCGTCTGGTACACAGGCAAACGCATCAACGGCATGAAGGCGAACGTGATCTCATCTATCGGAATCATGCGGACGTTTCAGGTGGCGCGGGTGTTTCGCAATATGACGGTGCTCGAGAATATGTTGATTCCCGCGCTGGCTCAGGGACTGTCACACCATGAGGCCGAACACAAGGCAAAGGACTTGCTTGACTTCGCTTTGTTGAGCAGGTTGAAGGACAAGCCGGCCAAGAGTCTCTCTGGTGGCCAGAACATGCTCCTTCAGATCGTGCGGGGATTCATGAACTCGCATTTGCGACTCTACGCGATGGATGAGCCGTTTGCGGGAGTCCACAAGTCGATCCTGGACGTCATCATCAATTCAATCCGGGTGATGAACCGAGAACAGGGGGTGACGTTCTTGATCGTGAGCCACGACATGTCCACGGTGTCCAATCTCTGCGATAGGATTACCGTCTTGGCAAAAGGGGAGCGCATCGCTGAAGGCAGCATGCAAGAGGTCGCGAACAATCCCGCGGTGATCGATGGGTATCTGGGTGGATGACATCAAACGGCTCACTTGTACGACGCGTGAGTACAGTCCTCAACGCATAGGGAGGTGACTATGTCTCTGAGAGATTTCAGGGTTCTTACCTTTGACGTCGTCGGAACGCTGATCGATTTCGAAGGTGGGATGCTCGATTACTTGCGGCGGGCCGTGCCCTCGGCAGCGAACCAGGTGGACGACGAAGCGTTTCTGAAGGCGTACAGAAAGGCACGCTCCAGTGATTCCTCGGGATGGTATCCGGATGACTTGGTCCGCGTATGGTTGGAGATCGCGCGGGAGTTAGGGCTGCCGGAGGACCACGAGCTCGCGGAAGGCTTTCGAGACTCCGTGCGCGTCTGGAGGCCATTTTCCGATTCGGTGGAGGCCCTCAAGCGTCTGGGGACGAGGTTCAGGTTGGTTGCCATGACGAATACTCAGCGTTGGGCGTTGGCCCATTTCGAGCGTGCGTTGGGAAACCCATTCAACGATTCGGTGAGCAGCGACGACGCACTCTGCGAGAAACCCGACCCGCAGTTCTTCGCCTTCGCCCGCGGGCGGCTGAGTCGAGATGGATATACCATTCGCGATATTCTCCACGTGGCCCAGAGTCAGTATCACGATATCGGGGTGGCGCACAGGTTGGGCTACGCGGTTTGCTGGATCGAACGCAGGTACGGCAAATCGGGCTTCGGCGGCACAAAGGCCGTGGAGCACCTGACCGAACCGGACTTCCATTTCCACACTCTAGGCGAGTTGGCTGACGCAGTGGACAGCGGCGATGCGTGAAGCAGGAATAGTCTGATGGCACTACTGCAGGTAGAAGAGATCACGGCCGGCTACGTCGAGGAGATCGACGTTCTACGGGACGTGTCATTCGAAATCGAGGAAGGGACGATTACCGGGATCATCGGCGCCAACGGAGCGGGAAAGTCCACGCTCCTCAAGACGATCTTCGGCTTCCTGCATCCCCGAAAAGGCAGAATCGTGTTCGACGGTTCGGAAATCCAAAGCAACGAACCATATCAGATGAAACAAATGGGGATGAGCTACATTCTTCAGGAATACAGCATATTCCCGGAACTGTCCGTTCATGACAATTTGCTGTTGGGAGCGTGGACCTTTCGCCGAGACGCGACGCGGTTGAGGCAAAGGCTGGACGAGATTTACCGCTTCTTCCCCATATTGCGGCAGCGCCGGTCCGAGAACGCCACGTATCTGAGCGGGGGACAGCTGCGATTGCTGTCCTTGGGGAAAGAGATCATGTCACAGCCAAAGCTATTGCTCATCGACGAACCCTCCGTGGGCCTTCAGCCCAACATTGTCACGGAGATCTACGAGTTCCTCAAGCTGATTGCCGAACAGGGAACAACCATCGTAATCGTGGATCAGAACATCAAGAAGGCCTTTGAGATTTCCGAATACATGATGATGCTCGACATGGGACGCATCACGGAAGAGGGTCAGAAGAAGGACTTCGAGAAACACATACGGGAAATGATCAAGGTCACGCTAATGCGCTCGTGAGCGCGGCGCACTCTTCGATCCACAACCCAGACACCCGGGAGATCGCGAGTATGGGAGTTCACCGTAGGTTCAAGGTCGCCCTGACGGACCCGAATTGGAATGACGTAAGCTCCGAAAAGAGGCAGCTCGGTGACATCGCCGACGTGCGGAGGTTCAAGTGCCGCTCCGAAGCCGAAGTAATAGCCAACTGCAGCGATGCCGACGCTTTGCTCGTGACCTATGCCCCGTTGACCCAGACGGTCATCGCAAGTCTCAAGAACTGCCGGGTGATCTCGGTATTCGGAATCGGCGTTGACATGGTCGACGTTCAGGCGGCGACCGCCGCTGGGATCTATGTGACCAACGTCCCGGGATACTGCATCGAGGAAGTGTGTGACCACGCCATGGCACTCCTGCTTGCGGCCGCGCGGAAAGTGGTGTTCTATCATCGGAGCATCGTCGAGGCCGGACAGTGGAGCTGGCAGCTGGGCAAGCCGATCTACAAGCTCCGAGGGAAGACCCTGGGGTTGGTCGGCTTCGGGAAGATCTCGCGCGCGGTGGCCGAGCGGGCACGGTCGTTCGGGTTGCGTGTGCTGGCTTTCGATCCGTATGTGGGTTCGGAGGACTGTGAGAGGGCTGGGGCCCGAAAGACTGAGCTCGAGGAGTTGCTTGCCGAAGCCGATTTTGTGTCGGTTCACGTCCCGCTGACGCAGCAATCCAGAGGGTTGATCGGCGTGGAACAGCTGCGAGGCATGAAACGCACGGCCACGATCGTGAACACCTCCAGGGGCGCGGTCATCAACCAACAGGCTTTGGTGAGAGCGCTCCAAGAGGGCTGGATCGCCGGGGCAGCCCTCGATGTTCTGGAAAATGAGCCGCCGGAAGCAGACAATCCGTTGATGGGAATGGACAACGTGATTCTCAATCCCCACGCGGGTTTCTATTCCGAAGAGGGAACGGAAGATCTGAGGCGCAGCGCCGCACTGGAGGTCAGGAGGGTGCTGACCGGCGAGCAGCCGGAGAACCTCGTGAATCGAGACGTTCTGAACCTTCGGAGGATTATCGGTGCGTCGTGAGCCTCTCGGTCATGTCCCCGTGAGAGGCGGCAGCCTGTCCTCCCTGCCGAGCCGCCCCGCCACCGCCCGCAGGAAGGTGGAGCGGCGCCTGTAGATCTCGGCCAGGACCCCCAGGAGGATCGAGGCGACCAGACCCACCAGCAGGAGGGGAGGGGCGATCATCCAGGCCGAGGGCCCGAACACGAGCGCCCTGGCCAGGGAAAGCTGGGTCACATTGCTTGCCAGGGCGCCGAGGATGCTGACGCCCACCAGGGAGATCCGCGGGCCCAGGGCCCTGCGGGCCGCCCACATGAGCAGGGCGCTCGCCAGGGAACCGGACAGGGAGAACAGGAACAGGTAGGAGAACAGGCTGCCCTGGATCAGGGACTGCCCCAGGATCTTCAGCGCCACCAGCAGAAAGAAGGACCCCGCCGGCAGCAGGTCCAGGGTGACGAGCAGGGGAAGGTTCGCCAGGCCGATCCGCAGGAAGGGCAGAGGACGCGGGATGATGTGCTCGATGGTGGCGAGGAACAGGCAGACTGCGGCCGCCAGTACCACCACCCGCCCGCGCTCCGACAGGGTGCGTGAGGCGCGGCCTGGACGCGAGGCGCGCCCCGCCCGCACCGGCCGACCAGCCCTCCCCGGCTCAGAAGCTGAAAGCATCGATCTCCTCCCGGGCTCGGCCGCGGATGACCACGAAGACCCGGTTGGGCAGGCAGGCGATCGTCTGCCCGGGACGAGAGATGCTCCCGGACTTGATGCAGGTCTTCTCGGAGCAGGGGGAGTCCACGACCCGGACCGACCCGTCGGCGATCTCTACGGTCGTGATGCCCAGGGGACCCGGCACCTCCAGGGTCTGGCGGCTGTCGAGGGGAAAGAGCCAGCTCTCCGATGCCCCCCGGACCTCGATGACCGGGGTCCCCTCGCTGCCGTACACCCGCACGGCAACCACGGCGATCAGCGCGACCGCCAGCGCCAGCGCGAGGTAGTCCAGTACTGTGGGTCGAAACCGGAGCCTGGTTACCGCAGTCTCTCCTTGAGCTCGTCCACCTTGTCGGTCTTCTCCCAGGTAAAGGCATCCCGGCCAAAGTGCCCGTAGGAGGCGGTCTCCTGGTAGATGGGCCGCTGGAGGTCGAGGGTCTCGATGATCCCGCCGGGGGTGCAGTCGAACAGCTGCGCCACGGCGGCTTCGATCTTGTCCTCGGGGACCCGTCCGGTGCCGAAGGTATCGACGAACAGGGACACGGGCTTGGCCACGCCGATGGCGTAAGCCAGCTGGACCTCGCAGCGCTCGCACAGTCCGGCGGCTACGACGTTCTTGGCGATGTAACGGGCCATGTAGGAGGCGGAACGGTCCACCTTGGAGGGGTCCTTGCCGGAAAAGGCACCGCCCCCGTGGCGGGCCATGCCGCCGTAGGTGTCGACGATGATCTTCCGCCCGGTCAGCCCGGTATCTCCGTGGGGACCCCCGATCACGAAGCGCCCGGTGGGATTGATGTGGTACACCACGTTGCCCTGCAGCATATCTTCCGGAATGGCCTTCTTGATGATCTCTTCGATGTAGGCCTCCCGCAGCTCGTCATACCCTACGTCCTCGGAGTGCTGGTGGGACAGCACGACCGTGGTCACCCCGGCGGGCTTGCCGTTCTCGTAACGGACAGACACCTGGCACTTGCCGTCCGGGCGCATGAAGGGAAGCAGCCCGCGCTTGCGCACCGTGGCGGCGCGCAGCATGATGGCGTGGGCATAGTGGATCGGCGCCGGCATGAGCTCCGGGGTTTCCGTGCAGGCATACCCGAACATCATGCCCTGGTCTCCCGCGCCCATCTCCTTCTTGCCCTTTCCCCGGTTGACCCCCTGCGCGATGTCCGGTGACTGCTCGTGGATGCTGGACACGACCGAGCAGGACTGGTAGTCGATGCCGTAGGCCGGGTCGTCGTAGCCGATGGACTTGAGCACCCCGCGCACGGTCCTCTGCAGGTCGATGTAGCCGCCCGTGGTGATCTCCCCGCCAACCAGCACCAGACCGGTGGTGGTGAAGGCTTCGCAGGCGACCCGGGAGTCGGAGTCCTGGCTCAGGGCGCTGTCCAGGACTGCATCGGAGATCTGATCGCAGATCTTGTCGGGATGTCCTTCCCCGACGCTTTCGGACGTGAAGATGAAGGAACCTCTCTCGGCCACGTGTACCTCCAGGTGCTATTGGTCGTTGACCATCAGAAGCGGCTGTCCGGTCGCCTCCAGGACGTTCAGCCACAGGGAGTCTTCCGGGGACAGGAGTTTTCGCTTCGAGATGGCGAGCGTGAGCGGCAGATGCGTGATGCTGTCGCTCCAGTATCCCACCAGCATTCCGGTCTTGCCCGCCATCCCCGCATGCACGGCGTTCTGGGCCAGCTGCATGCAGTAGATCGCATCGTGTGCGTTGGCGGGAACCGAGCGGACCTGGTAGCTGGGATCAATATACTTGATGTTGACGGAAACGTCCGTCTTTTCTTTGAAGTAGCGCCTGATCTCCTCCTGCAGGAAGATCCCGATGTCCCCCAGGACGGGATTCCCGGAAGCGTCGGTGCGCCCGGCTGCCCCCAGCCCGTCGGTGCCGCAGCCGCCCGCGGCCACGTACTTCTGCCCGGCGCCTTCGGCAGCGATCAGCACCGCGTGTCCCCGCCGCCTGAGGCGCTCCTCGAGGACCGTGAACAGCCCCTTGGGGCCCTCCAGGTCGAAGGAGATCTCGGGAACCAGCACAAAGTTGACCTCGTTCAGGGCCAGGGCGGCGTTGGCGGCGATGAAGCCCGACATCCGGCCCATCACCTTGACCAGACCGATCCCGCAGGGGGCGCCGATGGCCTCGGTGTGGGCGCTGCGGATGGCTTCCGCCGCGGCGGCGAAGGCGGTCTCCAGCCCGAAGGTCTTGCGCACGTAGGCGATGTCGTTGTCGATGGTCTTGGGGATCCCCACGATCGAGATCTTGAGCCCCCGCCGGGTGATCTCCTCGAAGATGTCCTGCCCGCCCCTGAGGGTTCCGTCCCCGCCGATCAGGAACAGGATGCTCACGTTCATGCGCTCCAGGCAGTCCACGATCTCGCCCACCCCCTGCGGGCCCCGGGAGGAAGCCAGGATCGTGCCGCCCTTTTCGTGGATGTCTTTGACCACCTCGGGGGTCAGCATCATGACCTCGTGGCCGTACTTGGGAATGAAACCCTGGAAGCCGTAGCGCATCCCGTAGATAGTCCGCACTCCGTAGCGGTAGTGCAGCTGCATGACCAGGGCACGGATCACGTTGTTGATCCCCGGGCACAGGCCGCCGCAGGTCACCACGGCCACCCTCGTCTTGGCAGGGTCAAAGTAGATGCGTTTCCGTGGGCCGGCCTTCTCGAAGGCGGGCACCGGCTCCCCGGATCGCAGCGCCTCTACGAGGCGGTCGCGGTCGTGGATGAGCACGACGGATTCCGAGTCCCGGACGTAGTTGGCGATGTCATCGCCCATCTCCGTGGACAGTCCGAGGGGGGAGGGGATCGTGCACTCCCCCAGGGTCGGAACCGCGAGCTCTGCCGGCCGGAGGTTCAGATCTTCCATATCGGGGTCAACCCCGCCCGTTCCTTGACTTCCAGCATGGTCTGGGAGGCCACTCGACGGCACTCCTCCGCGTTCCGGTCCAGGACCTCCCGCACCTCTTCCTTGCGGTTCTCGAGGTCGTGGTAGCGCTCCTGGATCGGACCGAGCACCGCCATCAGGTTCTCCAGGAGGCGCCGCTTGCAGTCGATGCACCCAATGCCGGCGGTGCGGCATCCGTGGGCGATGGTGTCGGAGAGCTCCGGATCGTCGGTCACGAGCTTGTGGTATGAGAAGATGTTGCAGATCTCCGGGGTTCCGGGGTCGCTCCTGCGTACCCTTGCCGGGTCGGTCTTGGCCGGCGCGAGCTTGGCCCAGATCTCATCTCGAGGCTCGAGCAGGCCGATATGGTTGCCGACACTCTTGCTCATCTTGGAGTCGCCGTCCAGCCCCATGACGCGCGGCGTCTCGGTCAGCAGGGCCTGGCACTCCGGAAAGATATCTCCGTAGCGCGTGTTGAAGTAGCGCGCCACCTCGCGGGTGAACTCCACGTGCTGGATCTGGTCCTCGCCGACCGGCACCACCT
>JAFGFV010000310.1 GCA_016930895.1 Spirochaetales bacterium
CGCCCAGTTCGGACCGTGGGCCGCCAAGTTCCTGAACCGGGAGTTCTTCACCGGCCTGTACGAGGCCTACCGCCACCGGCTGCTGCTCATCGCGGTTCACCGCCAGGGTGAACCGGAGCCCGTCGGGATGTCGCTCCTGCTCACCAAGGGCCCCCGGCTGTACGGGCGCTACTGGGGGGCCGAAGGGCGCTTCGACAGCCTGCATTTCAACGCCTGCTACTACCGGCCCATCGAGTGGGCCATCGAGCACGGCGTGAGAGAGTTCGACCCCGGGATCGGCTCCTCCCACAAGCTCCGCCGGGGCTTCCGGGCGGCGGCCAACTGGAGCCTGCATCGCTTCCACGACCCGCGCCTGGCCCGGATAATGGAGACCCACATCGGGCGGATCAACCGCATGGAGCAGGAGCAGATCGAGGAGCTCAACCGGGAGATCCCCTTCGCCGCAGGCCGGGACCGAGCACCCTGAAAGGGGATGCGCACGAGTCCGTCCCTCGGGCAGCCCGCCTTGGCAGGTTCCCCGAAGGCGGCTAAGATGGCGGGCGTGAAGCGCCAACCGTTCCGATCCGCGGCGCTGCGGCCCGCCGTGCTCCCGGCCGCCGTTCTCCTGGCCGCGGCGCTACTGGGCGCGGCAGGGCTGAGCGCCTGCGCGGGGACCCCCCACCCGCCCTCGGCCGCGGAAGGCTCACCCCCGCCCTTTGCCCCCACCCCGGACCCGCCGGTCCTCTTCACCTTGCTCAAGTCGGGACAGAAGCCGAACAGCAACTGGCTCGATCTCAACGAGTACTTCCCGGTGCACTACTGGTACGCGGACATCCTATACCGCTTCGGGCTGCACCTGCGCCTCTCCCTGGAAGAGAAGACCCTGATCCTCGGCGGGCTGCTGTTCAACCTGGATTTCGGCGATCCGGTTCGCCTGGTCGTGGACGGCTACGGGCGAGGGCGGGCACTGGTGGTGCAGCTGCAGCTCATAGAAGCACAGCCCGGCACCGCCGTGATGCTCGAAGCCAACGTGGATCCCCGCACCCGCAGGCCCATCCCGGAGGACAAGCGGTTGTTTCACGGCTACCGGCGGCTGTACCTGCTCTCCGGCTCGCAGCTGCTGTCGGTCTCCGACCTGCCCTCCGCCGAAAGGGAAACCGAACACGCCCGGACGGGGGGGCCCGCGGGCCTGGGCGGCTACTACATCTTCGACGGCCAGGCGGACAACGACGGTGTGGCCGAGCGGCTCCTGCTCCTGGCCTCGGGCAACGGCCAAGACGCCGCGGCGCGGCTGCGCTCGCGCTTGACCCTGGTCCAGCTGTACGCCTCCCGGGGGCGCTTCGCCGAGTCGGAGCTGGCCCTTGCCAGCGCCCGCCTGCTGCTGCAGGGGGAGCTCGCTGGACGCCAGGACCTCTGGGAAGCCTTCGGCGTGGTTTCCGAGGAGCTTCTGATCACCCGGGCGCTCAAGGAGCTCGGCTCCCGCCCGCTGGAGCTGACTATCCCGGCCCTGTAACGCCGGGCCTGCTCAGCCCGCTGCCTTGCCCGCCGGTTTGGCCTTGCCCCGGCCGGGAGCTTTGTCCGCCGGCTTGCCCCGCCCGGCAGCCTTGCTGCCGCCGGCAGCCTTGCCCCGCCCGGCACTCTTGCTGCCGCCGGCAGCCTTGCTGCCGCCGGCAGCCTTGCGCTGCACCACCACCTCTCCGGTGGCCGGGTCCAGGTCCACCACAGCGGTCCCGCCGCCCGAAAGCTCTCCGAACAGCACCGCGTCCACGAACAGGTTCTTGATCTTCTCCTGGACCAGGCGGGCCACGTTGCGCGCCCCGAACTCAGGGCTGTAGCCCCGCCGGGCCAGGTGCAGCCGGCAGGCCTCGGTGACCTCCAGGCTGACCTTCTTTTCCGCGAGCTTGGCCTCGAAGGCCCGGATCTCCTTGTCCACGATCTGCAGCACGATGCTCTCGTCCAGACGGTTGAAGCTGACCACCCGGTCCAGGCGGTTCCTGAACTCCGGAGCGAACACCCGCTGCACCGCCTCGTCGATGGCGTCCTCGCCGACCACCCGATCGCCGAAGCCGATCGAGGCGTGCCCGAGCTCCCGGGCGCCGGCGTTGGAGGTCATGATCAGGATCACGTTGCGGAAATCCGCCTTGCGCCCCGCGTTGTCGGTCAGGGTGGCGTAGTCCATGATCTGCAGCAGCACGTTGAACACGTCCGGGTGGGCCTTTTCGATCTCGTCCAGGAGCAGCACCGCGTGCGGGGTCTTGCGGATCGCGTCCGTCAGGAGCCCTCCCTCCTCGTAGCCCACGTAGCCCGGGGGCGAGCCGATCAGGCGGCTCACGGTGTGGCGCTCCTGGTACTCGCTCATGTCGAAGCGATGCATGGCGATCCCCAGGGAATCCGCCAGCTGCCGCGCCAGCTCGGTCTTGCCGACCCCGGTGGGACCCACGAACAGGAAGTTGGCCACGGGCTTGTTGGGTTCCCGGAACCCTGCCCGGGAGTTTTTGACCGCCTGCACGACCGCGTCGATGGCCTGGTCCTGCCCGAAGATCACCCGGCGAAGGTCCGCTTCCAGACCCTTGAGCCGGTCGACCTCCGACAGGGTCACGGTCTTTTCCGGGATTTTGGCGATCTTGGAAACCACCCTCTCGACGTCCAGCTCCGTGAGCACCGGGTTGGGCGCCGAGGTCCCCTTGAAGGCCAGGATGCGCATGTAGGCCCCCGCCTCGTCGATCACGTCGATGGCCTTGTCCGGGAGGTGCCGGTCGTTGATGTACTGGTGCGAGAGGTCCACCGCGGCGCGCAGGGCCCCATCGGTGTAGCTGACCTGGTGGTACTCCTCGTAGCGCTTCCGCAGCCCCTGCAGGATCTGGTAGGTCTCCTCGGGCGTGGTCTCGTCCACCTCGATCTTCTGGAATCTCCTCGACAGGGCCCGGTCCCGCTCGAAGTACTTCTTGTACTCGTCGTAGGTGGTGGAGCCCAGGCAGCGCAGGCGGCCCGAGGCGATGGCCGGCTTGAGCAGGTTGGAGGCGTCCATGGAGCCGCCGGACACCGCGCCGGCCCCGACGATGGTGTGCATCTCGTCGATGAACAGGATCACCTTCTCCTTCTTCTGCAGCTCCTTGATGACCTGCTTCATCCGCTCCTCGAAGTCCCCCCGGTAGCGGGTGCCGGCCAGGACGCTGCCCATGTCCAGGGCGTAGACCTCGTAGCCCTGCAGGAGCTCCGGTACCGTACCCTCGGCGATGCGCGCGGCCAGCCCTTCGGCGATCGCCGTCTTGCCCACCCCGGGGTCCCCGACCAGGGCCGGGTTGTTCTTGAGGCGCCGGCATAGGACCTGAATGGTGCGCTCGAGGATGTCCTCGCGGCCGATCAGGGGTTCCAACTCCCCCGCCCGTGCCGCCGCGGTGAGCTCGCGGGTGAAGGAGGCCAGAGCGCTGCGCCGGCCGCGGCGGCGGCCCGGGCCCTCGGCCCGCTCTTCGGCGTCCTCCTCTCCCGCCTCCCCGTCCTTCGGCTCCCCCTGCCGCGCGTCAGGTTCCGTTTCCAGGATGCCGCTGTGGGAGATGACCTCGAGGAGCACGTATCGCGTCACGCCGGCCTTCTGTAGGTAATAGGAGCCGAAGCTCTTGGCTTCGTCCAGGATCGAGACCAGGAGGTCCCCGACGTCCACGACCTCCTTGGAAGAGGCCTCGGAATGAAACAGGGCCCGGGCGATCACGGACTGGAAGCCCAGGGACTGCGCCGGCTCCGCGGTCTCGGCCACAGGCACCCGCTTGGACAGGTGCTCCTCCAGGCCGGCCTTGACTTCCTCGGGGTCCGCGCCACAGGCCCGCAGGAGCTCCTCGGTGGTTTCGAAAAACAGGGCGGAATAGAGAATGTGCTCAGGGGTCAGGTACTCGTGGCCGCGCTCCTTGGCGTGGAGGTACGCGGCCTGGAGGACGCCCTGAACATCGTCACTGACTCGCATGGCGTTCCTTTCTTCGCACTCGTATTAGGCAGGCTCCACCGTGCACTTGAGCGGGAACTCCCGTTCCCGGGCGAGCTGGTGGACCTGGGCCGCCTTGGTCTGGGCGATGTCCCAGGTGTACACTCCCACCACGCCTCTGCCCTTCTTGTGCACGTCGAGCATGATCCGGGTGGCCTCGATCGCCGGCTTGTGGAAGACGGCCTGCAGCACCTCTACGACGAACTCCTTGGTGGTGTAGTCGTCGTTGTGGAGCACGACCCTGTACATGTCGGGCTCCTCGAGGTCTTTCTCCACCTCCTCCAACAACTCGTCGTCGACATGTGGGTCCATCGCCCGCTCGGACATCGGCCTCCTCGTCTCACTGCCTTCGTCTAGCCGTTAAGGTACCCATAACCCCGCCGCGCCGACAAGAGAAGATTCGCCCCCCGACGCCCCTTCATGATCCCTCCTATCCATCATATACTCGACGTTGCCTGAAGGCCATGAGCTTCGTCGCGGACCTGCACATTCACAGCCGCTACTCCATCTCCACGAGCCCGCAGCTCGTTCCCGAGTACCTGGAGCTGTGGGCCGCCATCAAGGGCATTACGGTGGTGGGTACCGGGGACTTTACCCACCCGAAGTGGCTGGCGGAGCTGGAGGAAAAGCTCGAGCCCGTGGAGGCGGAGCCCGGCCTGTACCGGCTGCGCCCGGAGCTCCGGCGGGAAGCTCTCGAGCGGGGAGAGGCCGAGGGGCTGCCCCTCCCGCCCGCGGAGGCCCAGCCCACCCGCTTCCTCCTGACCGCCGAGATCAGCAACATCTACCGCCGCGACGGCAGGACCCGGAAAGTCCACAACCTGATCCTGGCGCCGGACCTCCCGTCCGCCCGCAGGCTGCAGGTGCAGCTGGACCGGCGCGGAAACGTGGCCTCTGACGGGCGCCCGATCCTGGGCATGGACTCCCGGGACCTTCTCGAAATCACCCTCGAGCACTGCCCGGGGGCGGTGTTCGTGCCGGCCCACATCTGGACCCCCTGGTTCAGCGTCCTGGGGGCGAAATCCGGCTTCGACCGCGTGCAGGACTGCTACGCCGATCTGGCCGGGCACATCCGGGCGGTGGAGACCGGGCTGTCGTCGGACCCGCCCATGAATTGGCTGTGCAGCGCTCTGGACCGCTACACCCTGATCTCTAACTCCGACGCCCATTCCCCGGAAAAGCTAGGCCGGGAAGCGAACCTCTTCGCCACCGCCCTTTCCTACCCCGCCATGGCCGCGGCCCTGAGCGCAGAGGACCGGGACGGTTTCGCGGGCACGGTCGAGTTCTTCCCCCAGGAGGGCAAGTATCACTTCGATGGGCACCGCAAGTGCGGGGTCTGCTGGGACCCCCTCGAGACCCTGCGCCGCGGCGGCCTCTGCCCGGTGTGCGGCAAACCCGTGACCACCGGGGTCCTGAGCCGGGTGGCCCAGCTTGCGGACCGGGACTGCCTGCCGGACCCCTCGACCCGGCGCCCCTTCCACTCCCTGATTCCGCTGAAGGAAATCCTGGGCGAGATCCACGGGGTGGGGCCCGGCTCCCGGGAAATCGCCCGGGCCTACGCGGCCCTGGTGAACCGGGCGGGTTCCGAGTTCGCGCTCCTCCTCCAGCTGCCCGTGGCCGAGGTGGAGCGGTTGGGAGGAGAGCTCCTCGGAGAGGCGGTCCGCAGGATGCGGGCAGCCGAGGTCCGGGTCGAGCCGGGATTCGACGGTCAGTACGGTGCCGTCCGCCTGTTCGCCCCGGGCGAGATCGAGCGCCGCGGTTCACGGGAGCTGCAGTTCCAGCCGCCGGCCCCGGGGGAAGAGGCCGCCGGGGCACCGCCCCCCCCGGTGCGGCCGCGGCCCCTGGTGAGCTTCGACGTGGCCGCGTTCCGCCGGGAGCGGGAGGCGGCGGCGGAGCCCCCCGGGGGCACGGAGCAGCCCGGGGGCGCCGTCCCGGGCCGCCCTCCCTCCGCTCCCCAGTCTGGGCTGAACGGGCCCCAGGCGCGGGCGGCGGCGCACGGTCACGGGCCGGCGCTGGTGCTGGCCGGCCCCGGCACGGGCAAGACCCGAACCCTGGCCGCCCGCCTTGCCGCCCTGGTCGGCCGCCAAGGGGTGGATCCCGCCGGGGTCCTGGCGGTGACCTTCACCAACAAGGCGGCCGGGGAGATGCGCCAGCGGCTCGCCGGGTTGCTCGGCCCCTCCCCCGCCGCTTCGGCGCCGACCATCTGCACCTTTCACGCCCTGGGCCGCTCGCTGTTGAGCGATTTTCTTCCGGACACCGGCCGCGATGCCGGCTTTCCCCTCCTGGACCAGGAGGACCGTACCCGGATCCTCGCGCGCCTTCCCGGATGCCCGCCCCGGCAGGCCGCCGCCTTTTCGAAGGCCATCGGGGCCGCCAAGGAACGCCTGCAGCTCCCGGTCGCCACGGCGGACCCCCGGCTGGCGGAGCTCTGGACGGAATACCACAGGCGCCTGGAGGAGCTGGGGGCCTTCGATCTCGAGGACCTCTTGTTCGAGCCGGTGCGCAGGCTCACGGCCTCCCCGCCCCTGGCCGCTCTCATCCGGGAGCGATACCCCTGGGTGCTGGTCGACGAGTACCAGGACATCAACGAGGCCCAGTACCGGCTGGTGCGCCTGCTCGCCCCGGGCCCCTCGGCGAACCTCTGGGCCGTCGGTGACCCGGACCAGGCCATCTACGGTTTTCGCGGGGCAGAGGTGGGCTTCATCCGCCGCTTCCTCGACGACTATCCCGGGGCCGCGGTCTACCGCCTGTCGGAGAGCTTCCGCTGCTCCGACACGATCCTGCGCGCCTCCGGCCAGCTCCTGACTCACGGCTCCCGGTTAACCGCTGGCGCGCCGTGGGCCGTCGGGGCTCACGAAGCCCTC
Source organism: Spirochaetales bacterium (assembly GCA_016930895.1). The sequence goes on from JAFGFV010000310.1 coordinate 6,817, forward strand.
GCTTCCGCCCTCCCCGGACCGGGGGTGCGCATCCGGATCGCCGAGCACGCCAGCGAGGCGAGCGAGGCCGAGGCCGTGGCGCGCACCATCGAGGCCATGATCGGCGGCCTGCGATTCTTCTCCATGGACAGCGAGATCACTGAAGGCCAGGCCGCCGAGGGCATCGAGAGCCTCGGGGACTTTGCCGTGCTGTGCCGGATCGGGCGCCAGATGCAGGCCCTGGAGCGGGCCTTCCGGGACCATGCCATCCCGTACCAGAAGGCGGAGGCCGAGCCCTTCTGGCAGCGGGAGCCCGCCAGCTCGCTGCTTCGCCTGGCGCGGGCCCTGCGGCTTCCGGACGCGGGCGGGGGCGCGGAGGAGCTGCTCCCGCAGCTGCCGCCCTCCGGCCGGGAGGCCCTGCAGGCTCTGGCCCGACAGGCTGGGGTTGGGTGGGTGGACCCTGCCGCGGCGGAGCAGCCGCGGGTGCAGGAGCTCCTGGCCCGGCTGGCGGAGCTGTGCCCCCCCGAGGACCGGGAGGGCCGGGAGGTCCTGGAACGCCTGCTGGAGCACAGCGGGAGTTTCGGCCGGGACTTGGACGCCTTCCTCGCGCACGCGGCCCTGGGCAGCGGCGCCGACGGGCTGCGGGAGCTCCCGGCGGAGCGCGAGCTGGTCTCCCTCCTGACCCTGCACGCCGCCAAGGGTCTCGAGTTCGCCTGCGTGTTCATCGTGGGCTGCGAGGAAGGGCTCCTGCCCTACTCGCTTCTTCCCGGGCAGTCGACGGACCCCGAGGAGGAGCGCCGGCTGTTCTACGTGGGCATGACCCGGGCCAGGCGCTACCTGCATCTCTCCCATGCCCGGCGGCGTCGGCTCTTCGGCCGGGAGCTGCGCCTGCCCCGCAGCCGCTTCCTCGATGCCATTGAGGCCGGGCTCACCGAGATGCAGAGCCCCGATCCCCGCAGGCCTCCCCGAAGGGACCAGGGGCAGATGGAGCTGTTCTGAAGCTCAGACCTTGTGAGGCTTGATGTCCAGGATCGGGGTCCCGTCCAGCATGTCCAGTCCCCGCACGCGCACCCGGCAGCCTTCCACGCTCAGCACTTCCAGGACCGACAGGCCGATCGGGTTGGGCCGTACCGGGGAGCAGGTGCTGAAGACCCCCCGCAACTCGTTGCGGGTAGGGGGGATGACCCGGAGGTGGTGGCGGCCAAAGCGCGGGCTGCGGTGAAAGACGAAGAGCACCACGATGCGCTCCCCGGCGCGAATGTCCACCAGGCCCTCGCGGTAACGGGGAAGGACCTCCAGCACCCCCTCCACCTGGGAAACGCTCCAGTGACGGGGAGGCCTGGCCTGCCCGGAGCGTACCACTCCGATGGGTCGCATCCGGAACACGGGGCGGCTCAGCTGGGCCAGCGCTTGAAGACCACCACCCCGTTGTGCCCGCCGAACCCGAAGGAGTTGGAGATGGCGGCGCGCAGCTCACCCGGGACCGCCTTGCCGGGGACCAGGTCCAGGCCGACGCACTCCTCGTCCGGTTCCTCGAGGTTGCGGGTCGGCGGGACGATCTGGTCCTGCAGCGCCAGGGCGGTGACGATGGCCTCCACGCCCCCCGCGGCGCCGAGGAGGTGCCCGACCATGCTCTTGGTCGAGGAGATCTTGATCTTGTAGGCACGCTCGCCGAACACGGCCTTGATCGCCTTGCACTCCACCGGATCGTTGATCGGCGTGGAGGTGCCATGGGCGTTGATGTAGTCGATGTCCTCGATCGTGAGGCCGGCATCCCGGAGGGCCCGCCGCATGGCCCGGATGGCGCCGTCGCCTTCCGGATGGGGGGCGGTCAGGTGGCTCGCGTCGCAGGTGGCACCGTAGCCGGCGATCTCGGCGTAGATGTGGGCCCCCCGACGTCTCGCGTGCTCCAGCTCCTCCATGACCAGGATCCCAGCCCCTTCGGCCATGATGAAACCGTCACGCCCCTTGTCGAAGGGCCGCGACGACTTCTCGGGACGGTCGTTGTAGTGGGTGCTGACCGCCTGCAGGACCGTGAAGCTCGCCAGCCCCAGAGGGGTCAGGGCCGCCTCCGTTCCGCCGCCGAGCATGAGATCCGCCTTGCCCTCCTTGATCCACCGCAGGGCCTCGCCGATGGCATCGGTGCCGGAGGCGCAGGCGGTGACCACCGCGTGGCAGGGGCCCTGGAGGTTCAGCTTGATGGCCAGGTTGCCCGGGGCCTCGTTGATGATCATCATCGGCGCCAGCAGAGGATGGATCGCCTTGGGCCCCCGCTCGGCCATCTTCTTGAAGGCCTCCCCCAGGACCTCGATCCCGCCGATCCCGTTGCCCAGGACGATCCCGGCCTTGTCCGGGTCCACGTCCCCATCCTTGAGCCCCGCGTCCTGCCAGGCCTGGACGCCGGCTGCCATGGCGTAGACCGTGAAGCGGTCCATCCGCCGTGCGTCCTTGGCATCGAAAAAGTCCCCAGCATTGAAGTCCTTGACCTCTCCGGCCACCTGACTGGGGTGCTGGGAAGGATCGAAGCGGGTGATCCGGGTGACTCCGTTCTCCCCGTCCTTCACGCGCTGCCAGTAATCCTTGACGTTGTTGGCCAGGGAGTTCACGGTCCCCATGCCGGTAATCACGACCCGTCGTTCCATTCTGTTGTCTCCTTAGATGGCCATCGAGCCATCAAATGGCCGTCGAGCCATCAAATGGCCGTCGAGCCATCAGATGGCCATCGAGCCATCAGATGGCCGTCGAGCCATCAAATGGCCATGCAGCCGTCGACCCGGATCACCTCGCCGGAGATGTACGAAGCGAGGTCCGAGGCGAGAAAGGTCACCGCTTTGGCGACTTCCTGGGCGCTGCCGGGGCGGTGCAGGGCGATCTGCGTAAGAAACGCCTCCCTCGCCGCCTCCGGGAGCTCCCGGGTCATTTCGGTATCGATGTACCCCGGAGCCACGGCGTTGACCCGCACCCCCCGGGAGCCTACTTCCTTGGCCAGGCTGCGGGTCAGCCCGATGAGCCCCGCCTTGGAGGCGGCGTAGCTGGCCTGGCCGGCGTTGCCCCCGACCCCCACCACGGAGGCCATGTTGATGATCGAGCCGCCCTTCTGCTTGCTCATATGCCGGGCCACCACCTTGCTGGTAAGGAAAGCGCTGGCCAGATTGACCGCCAGCACCCGGTTCCAGCGCTCCAGGGTCATGCGGAAGATCAGGTCGTTGTCCGTGATCCCGGCGTTGTTCACCAGGATGTCCAC
>JAFGFV010000311.1 GCA_016930895.1 Spirochaetales bacterium
GGAGCACCCTGCCGTGGGACTGGCCCGCGCCGCCCGCCTTGAGGTGGGGCCCCAGGATCTTCACCACCCCCGACATGGCCTCTCCGGCCATCATCATCTCGGGCAGGAAGATCTCCAGGCGGGCGAACTTGTCGCCGATCCGGTCCATCACTGCGGTCAGAGCATCGATGATCTTCAGGGGATCGCTTCCCCCGTCGACGAGCTTCTGGGCCAGGGCCTTGCTCTTGTCCCCGTCGCCCGTCTCCACTGCGCTGCACAATTCCTCGAACGCCATAGTCCTTTCATCTCCTTCCATGCTTGTCTGTCAGCGGCTATCGGCGCCGGCGGCACCGCGGCGCCCCCGGTTTCGCTCTCTATTTCCGCGGGCCCTTCTCCAGGGCCCTCGCCAGCTCCACTACGAACCGGCGGTTGTGGGCCGAGGTGCCCAGGGTCACCCTGGCCCAGCTCGGGAAGCCCCAGCCCGTCCCCGGCCTGATCAGCACCCCCCGCTCCCGCAAGGTCGCCGCGACCCGCGCGGCGTCGGTCTTGAAATCCGTGAACAGGAAGTTGGTGTGGCTGGGCACGACCTCGCAGCCCAAACCCTCCAGCTCCCGGGTCAGGTAGGCCTTGCCCTCTCGGTTGGTCTCCAGCACCCGCTCCACGAACCCGCGGTCCTCGAGGGCGGCCAGGGCCCCGACCTGGGCCAGGCGGGACACGGCGTATGGCTCCCGCACCCGGCGGACCGCCTCGATGAGCTTCGGGGCCCCGATCAGGTATCCCACCCTGAGCCCCGCCAGCCCGTAGAGCTTCGAGAAGGTGCGCAGGACCACCACGGGGAGCCCCGCCTCCACGCTGTCAACGCCGTTCGGGTACTGGGGGTCGGACACGAACTCGAAATAGGCCTCGTCCAGGACCACCAGGACGTGCCGGGGCAGGTCCCGGAGAAAGGCTTCCAGATCCCCGCGGCGCACGATCGTCCCGGTGGGGTTGTTCGGGTTGCAGATCAGGACCAGCTTGGTGCGCTCCCCCACCCGCCGACGCATCTCCGTCAGGTCGTGCACGTGATCGCGCAGGGGGACCGGCACCGGCCGGGCGCCCATGATCCGCGCGCTCATCTGGTACACCGGGAAGCTGGGGTGCCCCACCACCACCTCGTCGCCCTGGTTCAGGAAGGCCGCCGCCAGCAGGCGGATGCAGTTGTCCCCGCCGTTGCCGAACACGAGCATGTCCTCCGCAACCCCCAGCCGGGCGGCCACCGCCCGGGTCAGCAGCGTGCAGGCCCCGTCGGGGTAGCGGTTCACCCGGCCCAACTCCCGGGCAATGGCATCCAGGGCCTTCGGGGAGGGACCGAGGGGGTTCTCGTTGGTGTCCATGGGCGCCACCCCGCCCTCCCCGGCTCCGACCCGGCCGAACGCAGCCTCCAGCTCTTCCAGGGGGCCCGCCGTCGGCCAGAGGGGCACCTCTGCGATCCCCTCGCGCAGGAACCTGCCTGCCTCCACCATCGAGCTCACCTGCCCATGTCCTCGCCGGCGCTCTGCGCCGAGATCGCCCGGGCGGTCTCCACGAGCAGCTCCCGCAGCTCCTCCCGCCGGGCTGCCCCCATGCGCTGGGTCGGCACCGTCACGCTGATCGCCGCCGCCACCCGGCCGCTCTGGTCCCGGATCGGCGCGGCCACGCAGGAGATGCCCGGGAAGGCCTCCTCGTTGTCTACGGCGTATCCGCAGGAGCGCACCCGCGCCAGCTCCTCGCCCAGGGCACCGGGCTCGGTGATGGTGCTCGGAGTCAACGCCTGCAGAGGCGAGGCGCCGAGCAGGGCCGCCGACTCCGCGGGAGCCAGGTCCGCCAGGAGGACCTTGCCCATGGCCGAGGCGTAGGCCGGATGGCGGCCCCCGATGCGGGTGGCCACCGTCAGCACCTGTCCCTGTCCCTTCTTGTCCAGGTACACGATCTGGTCGGCGTCGCGGATGGCCAGGTGAACGATCTCCCCGGACCTGCGGGCCAGCTCCTCCATGTACGGAGCCGCCACGCTCCTCAGGTCGTAGCGGCTCAGCACCCGGCCCGCCAGCTCCAGGATCCGCAGCCCGAGGCGATACCGGCCCGAGCGTTTGTCCCTGGCCAGGAGGCCGGCGCTTTCGAGGGTAGCCAGGATGCGGAGGACGGAGCTCTTGTGGACGTCCATCTGGCGGGAGATCTCCGCCAGGGACAGCTCCGGGTTCTCGGGGGAGAACAGGTCGAGGACACTCAAGGCCCTCTGGACGGACGACAGGTACTGCATCTCGATGGCCTGGTAGCGGTCGCACGCCGCCCCCCCCGCGCTGCGCCGGCACGGCCGCACCCGGGTGTGCCCGGGAGCCCACGTATGCTCTGTGCGCATCGGAGTTGCGACATGTGCAACGCAGCGATTGTAGACCATAACCCCCGCCGTGTCAAACCTTTTTGCTCCCTCTCGTCCGTCTTCTCCCGGAGGAGCCGGACCGCCGGGGGGTTCCCGGCGCCGGCCGCCAGGTCGATGCTTATTACGCAACACTATTTCACTATTTGTGATTTTCGGACTTTACAACCAAGGCCCCGGCTGATAGCGTATCCCGATGAGGAGCAAGGCATGACGAGACTGCTGATCGGCAACCAGGCGGTGGCCTGGGGCGCCCTGCGGGCCGGGATCAGCGTGGCCGCAGGGTACCCGGGGACCCCCTCTTCCGAGGCTCTCACCGAGCTGCTCCGCTACGCCGCGGAGCACCCCGAATCCCCCTACGTGGAGTGGAGCGTCAACGAGAAGGTGGCCTTCGAGGTGGCAACCGGGGCGGCCTGGACCGGCAAGCGCGCCCTGGCCACGATGAAGATGTCCGGGGCCAACGTGGCCGCCGACTCGATCCTCTCGGTGGCCTACTCGGGCTCACCCGGAGGCCTGGTGTTGTACATCGCCGACGACCCCGGCGCCGAGGCGGGCATGCCCGAGCAGGACAGCCGCCTGTTCGCCCAGTGGGCGGGGCTGCCGGTGCTGGAGCCCTCGACCCCCCAGCGTGTGTACGAGCTGACCCGCCTGGCCTTCGAGCTGGGCGAGCGCTGCGAGCTTCCGGTGATCCTGCGCTCGGTGACCTCCGTGGCGCACGCCCGGGCCGAGGTGGACGGCGAGCTGGACTACGTGCCGCTGCAGAGGGACCCTGTCTTCACCAAGGACATCGCCCGCTACACCAAGGCCGGCGCGGCCATCTGCATCGCCCAGCACCGGGCCCTGCTCGAACGCCTTGGGGTTGCCGAGAGGGCGGCTGCCGAGGCCGGAGCCAACCGCCTGACTCTCGGGCGGGAGCAACCGCGGCTGTTCGTGGTGGCCGCCGGCAGCCTGATCCCGTACGTGCGGGAGGTCCTTGCCGCGTCGGAGCGCTTCGGCGGCTTCTCCACCCTGTTCCTGGAATCCCTGTATCCCCTGGACCGCGAAGCCGCCGGGCGCATGTTTCAGGAAGCCTCGGCAGTGCTGGTGGTCGAGGAGCTGGAACCCTTCGTCGAGATGCTCCTGCGAAGCGAGGCCTCCCGCCTCGGCTGGGCGGGCACGATCCTCGGAAAGCTCGACGGCCTGCTACCCCGGGTCGGAAAGTACGGCCGGGACACCATCGAGAAAGGTCTCGGGGCCCTGGAGCAGGCCCGGCGGGGCCGGGCTGGCGGCCCGGCCGGCGGGGATCGGTTCCCGGAGGGGCGGTCGGTCTCCCTCCAGGCTGCAGCGTCTCGCCCCTCTCCTGCGCCTCCGGCGTCCGAACCGGAGGAGGAGCCGGGCAAGGACGCGCCACAGGTCAGGCACCCGATCACCTTCTGCGCGGGGTGCCCCCACCGCGGGACCTTCATGGCCATCAACCGGGCCCTCAAGAAGATCGGGCGCAACCGGGACAACACTGTGGTGACCGGGGACATCGGGTGCACCATCCTCGGGATGAACCCGCCCTTTCACACCTGCTGGACGGAAGTCTCCATGGGCTCCAGCATCGGCCTGGCGCAGGGCTTCGCGCGGGCGGGGATCGAGGGGCCGGTGGTGGCCACCATCGGGGACTCGACCTTCTTCCACGCCGGCATCCCTCCCCTGATCAACGCGGTTCAGCACGGGGCAGATTTGCTGGTCATCATCCTGGACAACGGCTGGACCAGCATGACCGGCTTCCAGGTCAACCCGGGCACGGACGAGCGCTTCCAGCCAGCCGGCTCCACCCGGGTGGACATCGAGGGGATCGTGAGGGGCATGGGGATCGAGCATGTCCACGCGCTGGGGCCCTTTGACCAGGAGTCCGCGGTGGACGGCATCGTCAAGGCCCTGCGGGATCCGGGGGTCAAGGTGCTCATCTCCCGGCAGGAGTGCGCCTTGACCGTGGCCCGGCGCGAGCCGGTCACGCGCATCTTCCAGGTCGACACCGAAAAGTGCACCTTCTGCCGCGTCTGCCTGCGAGAGACCGGCTGTCCCGCCCTGGAGGTCCGGGCGTTCGGGGAGGAGAGCCGGATGAGCATCGACCCGCAGCTGTGCACCGGCTGCGGACTGTGCTTCACCTGCTGCCGCTTCGATGCCATTCACGAGCACCTCCGGGCGGCCGACACGGGAGTCTCACAACCATGATCCACAGCATCTTCCTGACGGGGCTGGGCGGCCAGGGGGTCCTGACCATCGCAGGCATTCTCGCCGATCATGCGGCGGAGAGCGGGCTCAAGAGCTCCCTGTTCAACGCCAAGGGAATGGCCCAGCGGGGCGGCCGGGTCACCTCCGAGATCCGCCTGAGCCCGGACCCGGAGGCCGAGTTCGGAGCCAGGATTTCCGCGGGCGGAGCCGATGTGCTTCTCGGCATGGAGATCGGCGAGACGATCAGTTCCCTCTCGTTCCTCAAGCCGGGGGGAACCGCCCTGCTGCTCGAGCACGCCCAGGTCCCCGCCGAGGCGGTCCTCAAGAAACGCTCCTACCCGAGCTTCGATGACGCCAGACGCCTGGCTGCGGAGCAGAGCGGGACCGTGTTTGCCATCGAGAAGCCCCAGAGCCCGCACAACGTGTTCGCCCTCGGGGTGTTCGCGGTCGTGGTGCCGGCGGTCCAGGAGGGGCTCGCCTTCTACTCGCCGGAGGGACTGGAGCGTGCGCTCACTCGCAGGCTCAAACGCGGCCTCGAGGAGAACCTCGAGGCCTTCCACAGAGGATGCGCCTATGGCCGGTCCCTTCTCCAGCGCGTCTGACGGGACCGAGGACCGCAGCGGCCTCCAACGCCTGTTCACGCCCCAGGGCGTGGCCGTCCTGGGCTCGGTCAAGCCGGGCAAGATCGGGCACCAGCTCCTTACCCAGCTCATGGCGGGGGGGTTCTCCGGCAGCCTGTACGCCGTAAACCCCGGGGCCGAGGCCCCTGCGGAGTACCCCGCAGTTCAGGCGTTTGCCTCCGTGGCCGCGATTCCCGGGACTCTCGACCTGGCCCTGGTGGCCGTGCCTGCAGCGCACGCTCAGGCGGTAGTCGAGGAGTGCGGCGCCAGGGGAGTGGCAGCGGCGGTGGTGTTCACGTCCGGGTTCGGGGAGGTAGGCCGCCTGGCCGAGGAGCGGGCCCTGGCCGAAACGGCCCGAAGGTTTGGCATGCGCTTGGTCGGTCCCAACTGCGCCGGGATCATGAACACCCGGGCGCGCCTGTTCGCCAGCATCGAGGTGCGGGCCCTGCCCGGCAGGGCGGCCTTCGCGACCCAGAGCGGCGCGGTGGGCGGCGCGGTCCTGGCCCTGGCCGAAACCCGGGGCATCGGCTTCTCCAAGTTCGTGAGCTACGGGAACCGGGCGGACGTCGGGGAGGTGGAGCTGCTGGACTACCTGGCCGCCGACCCGGATACCGACCTCATCGCCCTGTACCTCGAGAGCCTGCAGGACGGCCGGGCATTCATGGACGCGGTCCGGCGCGCCGCGGGCCGCAAGCCTGTGCTGCTCATCAAGGCCGGCAGGTCCTCCTCGGGGCTGCGCGCCGCCGGCTCTCACACCGGCTCCCTGGCCGGTTCCGACCGGGTCTTCCAGGCCATGGTGCGCCGGAGCGGGGCCCTGCGGGTGCCCGGCATCGAGGAGATGCTCGACCTGTGCCAGGGCTTCGCCTCCCTGCCGCCGCCGGCGGGGGACAGGATCGCCGTGGTCACCAACTCCGGCGGGCCGGGGATCCTGACCAGCGA
>JAFGFV010000312.1 GCA_016930895.1 Spirochaetales bacterium
CGGTGCTCAAGGCCTCCGAGGCGGCCAAGGCGGAGGTGGTCATGCACGAGGCCCTGTCCTCCGTGGACGTCCCGGCCATCATCCTGGCCGAGACCTCGGAGGCCTCGGCCTCCGTGCTGCGGGCCCGCCTGGTGGACCGAGGGCAGAGGGCCGAGTACCTCCTCGACCTGGACATCGAGCAGTACGGGCTGCGGGCGCCCTCCTGGGGCAGCGCCGTATCGCTGCACCTGCGCCTGACCCCGAGCCTGTACCACGACAGGGACGGAAAGATCGCCTGGCGGCGCAAGGACATCACGATCGACGTCCCGGCAAGCCCCGACATGTTCGGTCTGGGCGGCGTAGGGGGTGATATCATGACCGCTGCGATGCTGGCGACCCTGACCGTGGAGCAGCTGGAGGAAGGCTTCCGCGTGCTCGCCCGTGAGTCCGGGCGCACGGTGATACGCCTGCTGGAGGAGGACCTCTACCGCGCGCGCTACCGGTAGAGGCGCCCGGCCGGCCGCCACGACCGCCGCGACCACCACGACCGCCACCCGATTGCCCAAGAGCCTGCAAGCCGGATACAGTGGGGCCCGGAAGACGCACGCATGGACGGGAACGTCTCGCTTCGACCTTGGATTCCCCTGACCCTGGCCCTGGCGGTAGCCTCCTGCGGCTGCCTGCTCATGATCGTTCTGCGGGTGGCGGTGACCGGGTCCATCCGCTACACCTTCCTGCTGTGGAACCTGTTCCTGGCCTGGATTCCGTACTTCCTGGCCCTGGCCGTGCGCCGCATCGCCGTGGGGCGGCCCCTGGCTGCGGACACCCCCGTGGCGGCGGGGATCGCCGTGGGGATCAAGCCGCTGGCCGTGGTGCTGGCCCTGGCGTGGCTGTTCTTCTACCCCAACGCCCCGTACATCCTGACCGACTTCATCCACGTGATCCGCAACCCGGTCGAGGTCCAGCCGCCGCTCCCCTTGATCACCGAGAACGCCCTGCTGTGGTACGACATCATCCTGAACTCCGCGTTCGCCTTCATCGGGCACATCATCGGCCTGATTTCCCTGCTGATCCTGCACCGCACCATACGCCGGCGCTGGAACCGCCGCCTCGGCTGGGGCTTTGCGGTGGTAGCCACCGGCCTCGGGGGGTATGGAATCTACCTAGGGCGCTTCGAACGGCTGAACAGCTGGGACATCGCCCGGGAGCCGGTGCGGACCCTGGGCATCGCCTTCGCCAACCTGGTCAACCTGAAGGCGGTGGCGGTGAGCCTGGCCTTCGCCCTGTTCATCTTCCTGACCTACCTGGCGGTGTACTACCTGTACGAGACCGCGCGCAAGAGCCGGGCGTAAGGCAGTTCCCGCCGCCGGTTTTTGGGAATGGTTCCCACGTTTTCCCGGGGGTGGGTGCCGTGCCCTACGGAAAACCCGCAATTTTGAAGTTTGAACTTGAAAATCGCGGGAAATTCTGAACGCTCGAAGCCCCTTGCCCGGGAGCTTGGGTCATCTTGTCCCCCACGCTCCGCCGGCGGTCCCCTTCAGGATCAGAAGAACAAGCTCACCGCCACCGCCGCCGTTGGGATCGTGGCCGTGAGCTCGTAGCTGTCGTTCACCGTAGTCTCCGTGGTTTCGACCCAGAACGGGTGAACCACCCCCGAGATCATGAAATGCTCGCCCAGGTGGTAGTTCAGGCCGACTCGCAGGCCCGCGCGCAGGTAGAAGACGTAGTCCTCGTCCCCGGCAAGCATGATGGCGTGGTGCGCCTCCGCCCCGAAGCTGATGTCCAGCGGATCCGAAGGTCGGAACAGGAAAGCGGTATGGGCGCCGATCTTGATCCGGTTGTTGTCGGGCCAGTCGCCGCCCGGGAATCCGTCGTAGAGCACGGCCTGGGCCTTGAGGGCGAACTCGAAGCGGTTCGCACAGAGGATCAGTCCCAAAAAGGTGTCGCTCGACATCTGCAGCCCGAACTGCAGGGGCCGGCGCAGGGCCTTGCGGGCAGGAGCGGCGCCGGGCTCCTCGGCCCCCGAAGCCCCGCCTGCCGGCTCCTCGCCGGGTCCTGCCACGCTGGAGATCTTGCCCGCCTGTCCGCCCACCTCGACCACGTCGAGCTTGTAGACCGGGTAGTCCCACCACCCCTGTGAGACGATCAGGCTGACGTAGATCTCCGTGGCGGCGTCCCCGGACCGGGCCACCAGCACGTAGGAAAACTCCGGGTTTCCCTGGGTGATCGGCGCCGAGTGGTTCCATCCGGGGTCGTTGGCGAAGGGCGCCAGGTCGTAGAAGGCCGCCAGGTACCTGTCTCCGCACGCGGACTTTTCGCAGTCGAACAGCACCTCGAACCCCTTGGAGTCCAAGAGCTGCCGGTAGGCGGTGAAGACCTCGAAAGAGGATGCCCCCTGCGGGCCGGCGTACAGGGTCATCAGCACCTTACCCTCCACCGTCTTGGTTGCGATGACCGCACCGCCCTCCGCGGGTTCGAGCCCGAGGGCGTACCGGTCGAGGTTGCTCGACTCCTGGTGGATCACCGTGGAGCCTTCGTACCGCCCGACCAGCGCATGATCGTAGTACTCCTCCGAATAGACCGCGACCGCGGCCAGCGACAGGATCAGTGCCGCGGCCACCAAGGCTCTGCGTCTGGATGTTTTCACGATTCCCTCCATAAAGGAGACGCCGGATTGTCCCCTGGATCAAAGTATAGAGCGCGCTCGGCGGCCCCACAACCTCGCCGGGCAACCGCCTTGAACTTTCTCTCCCCTGCCGGCATCATGGAAACCGGCTTTGCCGCCCAGTATTTCACCGGAGGAGACGCCCTATGAAACCGTCCCGCGCCGCCTTCTGGCTGTCGATCCTGGTCGCCGTTCTGGGGGTCGCCGCGGCCGCCGCCGGCCTGTTCTGGACCAAGGGCGCCGGCCCGCAGAGCTTCGAGACCCTGCGCGGGCAGACCGTGGAACTATTTGCGCGTGGCCTGTACCGCTACGACTCGGTGTTCACCGGCGCCAACTACCAGGGCCAAGACGCGGTCGTCCTGTTCCTGGGCGTGCCGCTGCTGGCGCTGGCGGCGGCCTTCTATCGCCGGGGCTCCCGGAAGGGCGCCCTCCTTCTGGCCGGAATCCTCTCCTTCTTCCTGTACGTATACGCATCGATGGCCCTCGGGGCCGCGTACAACCCTCTCTTCTTGGCGTACGTGGCGCTGTTCTCGGCCAGCTTTTTCGCCCTGATCCTGACCCTTGGCTCGATTGGCACCCTGCCGTCGGTCGTGGTGGAGCGCCTGCCGCGCCTGGGGCCGGCCCTGTTCATGTTCGCCGGGGGGGTTGTCACCCTGGTCGTGTGGCTCGCTCCGCTGATCGCCTCGATGTTGGCAGGCCGCCCGCCGGAGCTCCTGGGCGGCTACGCCACCATGGTCACCGACGCCCTGGACCTGGCGATCATCATGCCCGCCACCTTCGCAGTCGGGGCCCTGATCCTGCGCCGCTCCTCCCGGGGGTACACCCTGGCCTTCCCGCTTCTGGGCATCATCATCATGCTGCTGCCGACCATCGCCCTGGGCACGGTGAGCCAGCTCCGGGCCGGCATATCCTACGGCATCGGGGAGATCGTGGGGCCGATCGCCGGATTCGCCCTGCTGGGGGCCCTGGCCGTCTGGGTGCTCGTCGCTATCCTGCCGCGCCTGCCTGACGAATTGGATTCCCGCTGAGCGGTGCTATACTCTGACGAAACAACCGAGTTCCGGGTTGGACCACGAGCGCTTCCTGGGACCACAACGACAGGAGGACTTCCATGATGAAACGAACCAAGAGAGCAAGGAAGGGACGCGTGCTGGTCGCGCTCGCGGGAGCAGCCGTCCTCGTGCTGAGTTTCCTGCTGGCAGGATGCACCGATGACGGCATCTTGAGCGGGACCATCACCTACAACTTCTTCGAGGACGGCGACTGCTACGTGGTGCTGGACCAGGACACCGACGTCACCAACGGCTATGCGGTGCGCGTGATACTCTCCGTATCGGCCGCGGACACATCGGTCAGCTACGAACTGGACACGGCGGCCGTGGCCCCCGGCTCGTACTATCTGATGGGCGCCTACGATCACGGGGTGGGCAACATGGACCCCGACGATCCTTCGGTGTGGGAAGCCGTCGGCTGGGAGGGCAGCGCCGACGAGAACCCGCCCCCTTCGCCCACCGTTTCCGAGCTCAGCGGGGTCTACGATTTCTCGCTGACCGGACTGCCGTAAGGGGCAGGGCTGCCGCTGGCCCCGGGGGGGGCCGAGCCCCGAGGGGAGGCGCACACACACAAGGAGAACGTGATGGACCTGAAGAGCACGGTAGCTCTGGCCAACGGGGTGGAGATCCCCTGGGTGGGACTCGGGGTGTACTTGTCGAAACAGGGCAGGGAGACCGAACAGGCGGTGCGCTGGGCCCTGGAGATCGGCTACCGCCACATCGACACGGCGGCGCTCTACGAGAACGAGGAAGACGTGGGCAAAGCCCTGCGGGCCAGCGGCGTTCCGCGAGAGGAGGTGTTCGTCACCACCAAGGTGTGGAACTCTGACCAGGGCTACGAGAAAACCCTGGCCGCCTTCGACGCCAGCCGGCGCAAGCTCGGCCTGGAGGTGGTGGACCTGTACCTAGTGCACTGGCCGGTCAAGGGCAAGTACAGGGACACCTGGCGCGCCCTGGAGAAGCTGTACGCCGAAGGCAAGGTGCGGGCCATCGGGGTCAGCAACTTCCTGGTGCACCAGCTCGAAGACCTCCTGGGCGCCGCGGAGGTGCCCCCCATGGTGAACCAGGTGGAGTTTCACCCCTTCCTGGTGCAGAAGCCCCTGCTGGAGTTCGGCCGCAGGAAGGAGATCCGCCACCAGGCCTGGAGCCCCCTGACCCGGGGGCAGATGCTCCAGCACGAGGCCATCAGCGCTGTGGCCCGCAAGCACGGACGCACGAACGCCCAGGTGCTGATCCGCTGGGACCTGGAGCTCGGGGTGGTCACGATCCCCAAGTCGGTCCACCGCGACCGCATCCTCGAGAACAGCCGGGTCTTCGACTTCGAGCTCGACGCAGAGGACATGGCCCGTTTCGAAAGCCTGGACAGCGGCACCCGGATCGGCCCCGACCCGGCCAACTTCGACTTCTGACCGCGCCCATGGATGCCGCCTGGGTCGCACGCGCCCGCGAAATCGCCGGGGACACGGGAGTACTGACCGACCCCGCGGACCTCGAGCCCTACGCCCGGGACGAATACGCGGTGGACAGCTACGTCCGCCCGCCGCTGGCGGTCCTCCGGCCCTCCACGGAGGAACAGGTGGCCGCGGTCGTGACCCTGTGCGCGGAGGCCGGCGTGCCGATCACCGCCCGGGGCGGCGGCACCGGGCTGGCCGCCGGCTGCGTCCCCTCTGCCCAGGGAGTCGTGCTCTCCTGCGAGCGGCTCAACCGGGTCCTGGAGGTGGACCCGGGCAACTTCTCGATCACGGTTCAGGCGGGGGTCACGCTGCAGCAGATCTACCGGGCCGCGGACGAGCAGGGGCTGTTCTTTCCGCCCCACCCGGGGGACGAAGGGGCCATGGCCGGGGGCATGGTGGCCACCAACGCGGGCGGGGCCCGGGCGGTCAAGTACGGGTCGGTCAAGCGCTTCCTGCTGGGACTCCAGGTGGTGCTGGCCGACGGGCAGAGCATCGACTTGGGCGGCAAGTTCATCAAGTCGAGCACGGGCTACAACCTGCTCGACCTGATGGTCGGCTCCGAGGGCACCCTGGGGGTGATCACCCGGGTGACCTTCCGGCTCCTGCCCCGGCCCGGATCGATCCAGACCCTGGTCGCTCCCTTCCGGGAGGTGAGCGAGGCGATCGAGAGCGTGCCCGCCATCCTCATGGGGGGCATCGTCCCCTTTGCCGTGGAGTTCGTAGAGCACACCGCGATCGCCTGTGCCGAACGGCTCCTCGACAAGAGCTGGCCGGCCCGCCAGGGCACCGCCTCGCTCATGCTGATGCTCGACGGCAGCGACCAAGAAACCGTGCTCCGCCAGGCCGAGGCAGTGGCGGAGATCCTGGAGCGGCAGAGCGTGCTGGACATCCTGATCGCCGACCAGAAGGCCAAGCAGGAGGAGATCCTCGCGATCCGCAGCGCCATTTACGAAGCCCTGCGGGAAGGCACCGCCGAGCTGTTCGACGTCTGTGTGCCCCGCTCGGAGATCGCCGGCCACGTGGCTTTTGTCCACGAGCTGGAGGCGCGCTACGGAGTCGAGCTGCCCACCTACGGCCATGCCGCCGACGGCAACGTCCACAGCAACTACATGCACCGCAGGATCGAACAGGGGGCGCTGGGCGCGGAGATCCCCGGTTGGAGGGAGAAGCACCCGGAGGTCCGCCGGGAGATCTTCGACGACGTGATCCGCCGCGGCGGGGTGGTCTCCGGCGAGCACGGCATCGGCCTGGCCAAGCGCGACTACCTGTCCCGGAACCTGAAACCCCGGGCCATCGACGCCATGCGCGCGGTCAAGAAGGCCCTGGACCCGAAAGGGATCCTCAACCCCGGCAAGGTCTTCGAGCTCTGAGGCCCGATTGAGGCCCGCGGGCACAGGTCCGCGCCGTCGGCACACGCCCCTAGTGCATCTCGCGGCCGCCGGAGATGTTGAAAGCCTGCCCCGTGCAGTAATCCGCGTCCACCGTCAGGAAGCGGACGAAGCTCACGAGGTCCGCCGTCCGGCCCAGCCGCCCCAGGGGGACCTTGGCGGTGAACCTCTCCGTTACCTCCGCGGGGGGAGTCTTCAGATTTTCCGCGTAGTCCCTGGTCAACGAGCTCCATACCGCCGTGTCCTCCACGACGCCCGGACACACGCAGTTGATCTTGATGCCTCTGTCCGCGTACTCGTAGGCCATGGCTTGGGTCAGGGCGATGATCGCCCCCTTGGAAGCCGAGTAGGCGGCCATCAGGGCCGAGCCGGTCTTGCCGGACTTGGAGGAGAAGTTGATGATCCGGCCGTCCCCCAGGCCCTTCATGCTCTTCAGGGCCCCCTGGCTGCAGAACACGGTGCCGTTCACGTTGACCCGCAGGATCCGCTCCAGGCGCTCGGCGGTGATCTCTTCGAAGGGCTGCTGGTCCACCAGACCGGCCACATTGGCCAGGGCAAAGACCGGGCCCAGCTCGACGGCGATCGCCTCGAAGCGGGCAAGCACAGCCTCCCGTTCGGTGATGTCCAGCGTCCATCCCCGGGCGGAGCATCCCTCCCCCGCCAGGCGCCGAGCCTGCTCGCGCACCGTCGGGTCGCGGTCGATCAGCCCTACCCGCGCCCCGAGCCGGCCGTACATCTCCGCGATGGCCAGGCCGATGCTCCCGGCGGCTCCTGTGACCACGCAGACCTTGTCCTTCAGCTCCAGGCTCATGGTTCCCTCTCCCATGCACACCGCGCGTGGCTCACGGCTTGTGGCCCAGGGCTCACGGCGTGAGCACCACGCGCATCCCCTCGCGCCGGGTCATGATTTCGACGGCCCGGTGGAAGTCCTCGAAACGCAGGACGTGACTGGCCAGCGCCGCCCGGGGGAACCCCGGCCCGCGCAGGATCTCCAGGGCCCGGACCACGTGACGGGGGGCGGAGTCGCTTGCCCCGTGGACCGCCAGCTCACCGTAGTGGATCTTCCGGCTGTCGATCTCGAGGATGCTCCTGCCCACCGGCAGGGAAGCGAACAGGCTCACCCGACCCCGCTTGCGCACCAGGTTGACCGCCTGCGCCTGCACCTCCGCGGCCGGGGCGGCCACGATCACCACGTCCGCCCCCAGCCCGCCGGTCTCCTCCCGCACCACCGCCTCCAGGTCTTCGGCGCTCGTGTTGACCAGCCGGTCGCAGTCGAACTGCCGGGCCATCTCCAGGCGCCTGCCTTCCCGCTGGGCCAGGATGGTCTTGGCGGCCCCAAACTCCCGCGCGACGTAGAGATTCATGATCCCCAGGGGCCCGGCGCCGATCACGACCACGGTGTCGCCGCTGCCGATGCCCACGATCTCCACCGCGTTGACCGCGCAGCTCACCGGCTCGGCCAGGCAGGCATGGCGCGGCTCCAGCCCCGGCGGGACCTTGATCACGTGGCCGTTGCGCACCCCGAGGGGCGGCACGATCATGTACTCCGCCATGCCCCCCGGGTAGGAGTAGCCCACCGGGGTCATGTTCAGGCACAGGTTGCTCCAGCCCCGGCGGCAGTAGACGCACTCCCCGCAGGAGATCGACGTGGCCATCACGATCCGCTCCCCGGGGGAGAACCCGCGCACGGAGGCCCCCACCGTGTCGATGACGCCGGTGAACTCGTGGCCGATGGTCATGGGCGGCTTCATGCGGGGGTTGCCGCTGTGGTAGGTCTTGAGGTCCGAGCCGCAGATGGCGCAGGCCTCGATGCGCACCCGCAGCTCCTCTTCGCCGCAGGCGGGCACCGGGACCCGCTCCACCCGCACGTCCTCCTGCCCGTGGAACACCACTGCTCTCATGGTGTCGGACTCGCTCTTGCTACCCCTCATCGCGCACCCCCTGTCATCGCGCACCCCTTTGGGCCAGGAAAGTCCACCAAGGACCACCATAGAGCGCCGCACCGCCATCATCAAGAGGACCGAGAGCGGCGGCTTGATATTTCGGCCCATCCCGGGGAGAATCGGGCATGGACCTGAAGCTGGCCGGCACGGCGGCGCTGGTGACCGGAGGTTCCCACGGCCTCGGGCGCTCGGTCTGCCTGGGCCTGGCCGCGGAGGGGGCCCGGGTGGCAGTGAACTACCGCCGCAACCCCGAGGAGGCCGAGGCCCTGGCCGAGGAGATCCGCCGGCTCCACGGGGTCCAGGCCGTCGCGGTCCCTGCCAGCGTGGCCGACCGGGATCAGGTCACCGCCATGTTCGACGCCGCCGAGGCTGCCCTCGGGCCGGTGCAGGTGCTGGTGAACAACGCGGCGGTGGCCCCGGCCTCCTACGTCAAGGACACCCCCGCCGAGATCTGGCAGACGACCCTGCAGACCAACCTGACCGGGATCTTCCACACCTGCCAGGAGCTGGTGCGGCGGCTCCTGGAGGCCGGGCTCCCCGGGCGGATCGTCAACGTCTCCTCCACCGCGGCCTACCTGGGCTCCACCTCCGGGCGGGCCCACTACGACGCCGCCAAGGGAGGGGTGATCTCCTTCTCGATCGCCCTGGCCCGGGAGGTGTCCAGGAACTCCATCGCGGTCAACGCCGTGGCTCCCGGTCTCATGTTCACCCAGATGACCGCCGAGCGCCTGGAGGCCAAACGGGAGCGCTACCTGGCGGGCATACCGCTGGGGCGCTTCGGCAGGACCGAGGAGATTGCCGACGTGATCGTGTTCCTGGCCTCTGAGCGGGCCTCCTACATGACCGGCAGCGTGGTCAACGTCAGCGGCGGACTGCTGATGGGCTGAAGCCTGACAGCAGCGCGCCCTGCCTCACAGTAGTGCACTACGCCCCTGTCGCCGCCAGCGGGCCAGTGCAATGTGCACGAATAGCCCGGGAACAGGGCAGCCCGGCGGGTGCGCGGCCCTACCGCCCTGCGCCGCGGGTTCCTGCAATTGCTTGCCCCGGCTGGAGCTGCGGTGGTGCGCCGGCGCGAGCCGGCAAAGCGCGACTCTGGCATGGGGTTTGCTTCGTGGAGAGAAGGAGGATTCTCAGTGTCCCACACCACCGATGATCAGAAGCTTGCCTTCGGCCCCGTACCCTCCCGCCGCCTGGGGCACAGCCTGGGCATCAACAACGTCCCCCACAAGCTGTGCAGCTACTCCTGCACGTACTGCCAGGTGGGCCGGACCCGGGCCTTCCGCTTCGAGCCGGAGATGATGTTTGCGCCCGAACAGATCAGCGAAGCAGTCCACGCGCGGGTTCGGGAGGCGCGCGATTCCGGCGAGCGGATCGACTATCTGACCTTCGTGGCCGACGGGGAGCCGACCCTGGACCTCTCGCTCGGGCGGACCGTGGAGCTGCTGAGGCCGCTCGGGATACCGCTTGCGCTCATCAGCAATGCCTCCCTCGTCGACCGGCCGGATGTCCGCGAAGTCCTCCTGGGTCTGGACTGGGTTTCCCTCAAGGTGGACGCAGTCTCCGAGAAGCTCTGGCGCAAGATCAACCGCCCGCACGCGAAGCTGCGCCTTGCGTCGATTCACTCAGGCATGCTGGAGTTCCGCAGGCAGTTCCGGGGAACCCTGGCCACGGAGACCATGCTGGTACGGGACCTCAACGACGGCGCCGAGGAGGTGAGGGCCATCGCGGAGTTCCTGGAGGAGCTCAATCCCGCCGTGGCCTACCTGAGCATCCCCACCCGCCCCCCTGCGGAACCCGGGGTCCAGCCTCCCCAGGAAACCGTGATCGCCCGGGCTTTCCAGATCTTCAACGCCAGGGTCCGACGCACCGAGTACCTGATCGGGTACGAAGGGGACGCCTTCGCGGCGAGCGGTGACCCGGAAGCCGACCTGCTGTCGATCACCGCCGTGCACCCCATGCGCGAGGAGGCGGTCAGGAAGCTCCTGCGCAAGACCGGGGCCGAGTGGGGCCTGGTGCAGAGGATGATCGCGGACGGCCGCCTGGTGGAGACGCAGTTCCAGGACCGCACCTACTACATGAGGACGTTCGGCCGGTAGCGGATGCTCCGGCCGCCGCAGCTCGACAGCACCGGCAGGCCGCTGGTATAGTCTACCCCGTGGGTGTCAAGATCATCGGCATCTCCGGGGGCTCCGGGTCCGGGAAGACCACCATCGTCAAGCGGATCTCGGAGATCGTGCCGGACTTCACCTTCCTGGCCCAGGACAGCTACTACAAGTCCGCGGAGTTCGTGGACAACCA
>JAFGFV010000313.1 GCA_016930895.1 Spirochaetales bacterium
CCAGCATCGTGACCAGCGGGCCGAGGGCGGTGCCGAACAACGCGATCAGCAGGTACTCGTTGAACTTCCTGCCGGCCAGCTTGGCGGAAAAGAACACCCCCAGCATGATGGGCAGGATGTTTGTGGGCGTCTTGCCGAAGAGGCCGAAGCCGAAGATCGTGAACACGCCGGCGACCGTGGGACCCGACAGCCGCACGCGGCTGATCGGCACGAGGGTCAAACCGATCGCCGCCGCCAGCGCGGCGTTCACGAGGGCCGCCCCCTCACCGGCCGCCGCCGTGAAGTCGATGAGCAGACGGCCGGGGTGCATCTGCAGCAGCCACAAGCCGCGCAGGGTCGGATTGACGCCCTGCAGGGAGAAGCCCGCGGCGATGCACGAGAGCGGGACCAGGTACAACAGGACGTAGAGGACTTTCTCCTCTCTGGACAACGGCGCCTCCCGCACTGCCAGGGGTTTGGGGGCCCATTCTACACTATCACCCCGTCCGTTGCGACACCCCCCGGGGGACCCTGGCGTACGCGCGTGCAACCGCGCACCCGAGGATGCGGTGGCCAGACGAGCTCCACAATGTCGTCCGGAGAATCCAAAAACGCCGACGTTTGTTGATGTGGAGCTTCTTGCTCCCCTTGAGGTTGGTCCATCTTCCAGTATGGGGCATCAGGCCAGCGGGCCAAGGTCAGCGCGGGATCGGTCGGACGCGCCTTGAGCGGCTTTCCCCCGGGCCTAACCCGAACAGGCTATTCCCTGTCGGGCCGAACCGGGATACGCTCGGGGTGCGCGGCCGGGGATGCGAGGCAGCGGCGTCCGCAGTTCCCGCGCTGCACGCCAGCGCTTTCGGGGAGATGCCATGAACAAGACCGTCTTCGTGGTCGTTCTGATCGCGGCCGCGGTCCTGCTGGCGGGGTGGATCTACGCCTTGAACGCCAGGGCCAGGCAGCCGGAGCCCGTCGAAACGGTCCACGCCAAGTGGTGGGGCTCTCCGCACGCCGATGTGACCGCGGAGTCGTTCGTGCACTGGAACGAGGAGGACCCGCCGCTGGTGCCCGTGGGCTGCGCCCGGTGCCACAGCGGTCGGGGTTTTCTGGACTACCTCGGGCAGGACGGGAGCGCGGCGATGAAGGTCGACGAGCCGGCGCAGACCGAGTCCGTGGTTTCGTGCATGGTCTGCCACAACGAAGAGGCGGGCGTCCTGGAGACGGTGCGCGTTCCTTCCGGAGCGGAGCTCACCGTCGGACAGCGCGACGCCCTGTGCGCCACCTGCCACAGCGGGACCCGCTCGGGCGATGCCGTGGAGGCCGCCGGCTCGAGCTACGCAGACGACGAAGTCATCGCGGACGGCGGATTCATCGGCCCCCACTACGCCATCGCCGCCGCGACCTGGCTGGGCAGCGAGGGCGGCGGGGGGTACGAGTATCCCGACAGGCGCTACGCCGGGCGCTTCCAGCACGCCGAGAGCGTGCGCACCTGCACCCAGTGCCACGACCCCCACTCCCTGCGCATGCGCAGCGACTTCCGGCCGGGTGCGGACCTCTGCGCCGCCTGCCACTCCAATGTGACCGGCCGGGCCGACTATCGCGAAGTGGTCGAGAAACGGGTGGATTACGACGGGGACGGCGCCGTGGAGGGCGTGTACTACGAGATCCACGGCCTGCGGGAGCTGCTGCACGATGCCATTCACGGCTACTCCTCCGAGCAAATCGGCACTCCGGCGGGTTGGGCGGATCGCTTTCCCTACTTCTTCGTGGACACCGATGGCGACGGGACGATCAGCCCCGGGGAAGCCTCCTTCGCCAACCGCTACCGGGCCTTTACCCCCAGGCTGCTCCGCGCCGCCTTCAACTACCAGTTTGCGGCCAAGGACCCGGGAGGCTACGTGCACAACCCGGACTACGTTCTGCAGCTGCTCCACGACGCTCTCGCGGACCTCTCCGAGGTCGTCGACGTGCCGCAATCGCGGACGAGCAGGGCCCGATAGACGACCAGGAGGGGAACACGGGGGTGAAGAAGGACATTCACATGAGCAAGCGGGCCAGGAGGGTCCTCGGCGTCGGGGTGTATCTTTTCCTGATCCTGCTGCCCCTGATCCTGATGCTCGCCCTCCCCGGGCCGGAGAAGCGCGGGTTCTGGAGGGAGCTCTCGGTGGCCCTGGGTTTCGTGGGTCTGGCGATGGCCGGACTGCAGTTCCTGCCCACCGCCCGCCTCGCCTTCTTTGCCGACGTCTTCGACCTCGACCGCGTGTACGTCGTGCATCACCGCCTTTCGATGCTGTCGGTCCTTCTGGTGCTGCTCCACCCGGTCATCCTGCTCGCCCAGAACCCCTACACCCTGTACCTGCTGAACCCTGTTCGGGCGCCCTGGCAGGCCCAGGCAGGCCTGATCGGTCTGGCCGCCCTGCTGTTGATCGGCACGACCTCCGTGCTGCGTCGTCAGCTCAGGCTCGGCTACAAGCTCTGGCACACCCTCCACCTGGTGTTCTCCCTGGCGATCGTGAGCTTCGCCCTGATCCATCTCTTCGAGGTCGACTACTACCTCGCGGCCCCGGGTATGGCAGCCGCCTGGATCGTGGAGGCGGCGATCTGGGGTGCCGGGATTCTGTACGTGCGAGTCCTCAAGCCGTGGGCGGTTAAGAGACGGCCCTACACCGTGGAGAAAACCGAGAGGGAGACCGAGGATATCTGGTCCGTGTACCTGCGCCCCGACGGCCACGAAGGCCTTGACTTTGCCGCCGCCCAGGTGGCCTGGCTGAACATCGACACCTCCCCCTTCGCGCTCCACAGCAACCCCTTCTCGGTGTCGAGTGCCGCGCACCAGCGCCTGCTGCGCTTCTCCATCCAGGTCGTGGGGGACTTTACCTCCAAGGTGCCGAAACTGGATCGGTCCAGCACCGTGTACGTGGACGGACCGTACGGTCGCTTCTCCCTCGAGGAGGCGACAGCGGACGAAGGGTTCGCCCTGATCGCCGGCGGGATCGGCGTGGCCCCGGTGATGAGCATCCTTCACACCCTGGCCGAGAGCTCGGATCCTCGTCCCGTGTACCTGTTCTACGGCAACTACGCCTGCGAGGACATCGCCTTTGCCGCTGAGATCGAGGAGCTGGCGGACAGGCTCAAGCTCCACGTGACGCATGCGCTCGTGGAGCCCCCCGAGGGCTTCTCCGGCGTGAGGGGATTTATCACCGCGGAGGTGCTGGACCGGGAGCTTCCGGCCAATCGGGAGCGGCTTCGCTTCTTCATCTGTGGCCCTCTGGGCATGATCAAGGCCATGAAGGCCAACCTGCACTCCCTGGGGATCCCCGAGCACCAGGCCGTCATCGAGGAATACGAGATGGCGTAGGGCTGCGGCCGCAGGCAGCGGCCCAAGGGGTGGGTGTACGATGTCGAGCCGTTGGTCTGTCACTCACCTCTTGCCCCCCGGGGGCCTGCGTACCTATCTTGATCCTATGCCCAGTGATCGGAGGTCGAAGGCAATCCGGGCAGGATCGTGCCTCCTGCTCGCTCTGGTGTGGCTTGTGCCGGCGGCGGGACTGCACGCCAGGGCGGGAAACCTGGTGTCGGTCGAGCTGATAGAGACCCTGTCGACGAAGGCCGTGGACCGGGAGGTCGGTACGCTCTTCGAGGGCCACCGGGCCCCGGTGGCGCGCTTCGAGGTGGACTGCTACCTGATCCGCTACGAAAGCCGCTACCCCGACGGGCAGCGGGCCACGATCACCGCCCAGCTGTTCCGGCCCCGGCTCCCCGGCACGAGCCCCGAGGCGGCCTACGTCTTCGCACCGGGCACCACGGGGATGGTCGACGCCTGCCGGCCCTCACGCGAGCACATCGCCGGGATCCGGTGGGGTCTGTACCGCGCGCACGTGCTGGCCTTCGCGGGTCAGGGTATCGTGGGGATGCTCCCCGACTACATGGGGCTCGGGGAACCCGATCGCCTGCAGCCCATCTACAACGCCGTGGCCGAGGGGCGGATGATGCTGGACGCGGTCAGGGCCATGCACGGCCTGCTGGAACGCGTGGACGGGGACGCCTGGGACGGAGCCCCGAGGCGCTCCCCGAATCCGGCGGTGTTCGTCGCGGGATTCTCCCAGGGCGGCCACGCCGCCTTCGCCGCCGCGGACCTCCGGCGATCGTACGCCCGCGATGTCCGCCTGGCCGGAGTGATCGGCTACGGTCCCACCACCGACCTCGAGGCGCTCCTGCGGGAGTTCCCCGTGGTGGCGCCGATGGCCGTGTACGGCTTCTCGAGGGCGTACGGGGTGGAGCGTTTCGACCCGGCGCGGATCCTGCGCGACCGCTGGGCCGCCGACCTGGCCGAGGACGTGGTCCGCCAGTGCGTGGGGGGCATGCAGTCCTACTACCCCTGGTCTGCTCGGGAGCTGTTCCGCCCGGAGTTCGCCGAGGCGCTGCTGGAGGGCAGGCTGGCGGAGGCCTACCCCTCGATCCACCGGATCCTGCGGCGGCACAGCACCGGCCTGTCGGGCCACCGCGTCCCCTCCCTGATCCTCCAGGGTGGCGACGACGTGGTGGTTTCCGCCGCGTCCCAGGAGCGCTTCGTCGCCCGGTTGTGCGCATCCGGAAGCCCGGTGATGTATCTTCACTATGGCGCCAGCCGCCACGACACCCGACAGGTGGGGTTTTTCGATACGCTGAGGTGGATGCAGCGGCTGGCTCGCGGCGGTCCCGCGCCGAGTAACTGCGGGCAGCGGGGGGAGGAATCGCCATGAGAACCTGCAACAGGATATCAGCAAGGCTCGCCGGGGCGAGCCAGGCCCGTCCGGCGGCCGCGGCGGCCCTCGTGTCGGCGATCCTCCTCCTGTCGGCGGCCCTGCCGCGGGCCTACGGCCAGGCCCCCGGGACCCTGGTGCGGGCGATCTCGGCGCCGGGGTACACTCCCGCGCAGATCGACGCGCTGGCGGTCCCCCTCTTCGAGGGGTACGAGCAGCCCCGCAGCCGCCTGAAGGTCAGCGTGTACGAGCTCACCTACCTCAGCACGGACTTCGACGGCTCTCCCGCGCAGATCCAGGCCCGGCTGTTCGTCCCGGTGTACAGCGCGCCGGTGGAGCGGCCGGTGCTCGTCTTCGGCTCGGGAACCACAGGAATCGCCGACGCCTGCGCGCCCTCACGGGAACAGCCGGAGGTGCGCCGCTGGGGGTACTACCGCGCGAACATGCTGGCCTACGCCAGCGCGGGGATCATTACCGTGTTTCCCGACTATCTCGGCTTCAACGACCCGCAGCGCCCCCAGCGCTACTTCAGCCGGGCCGCAGAGGGGCACGTGATGCTCGACGCCGCCCGGGCGGTGCGCAGTTTCTTCGAGCAGCACGAGGCGAACGTGCGGCCCGCCGGCGCGGTCTTCACCGCCGGCTACTCCCAGGGAGGACACGCGGCGTTCGCGGCCGCGGATCTGCAGGCCAGCTACGCGCCCGAAGTTCCGCTGGCGGGGGTGATCGGCTTCGCGGCCACGACGGACGTCGCCGCCCTGTTCCGCGAGGGTGCCTACTATGCGCCCTACATCCTGTACACCTATTCCCGCATGTACGGCCGGAACACCTTGGAGCCTTCCCGCCACCTGCAGGCGCGCTGGGCCAGCACCCTGGAGGCGGACGTGGAAAGGATGTGCGTGGACGAGTTCCAGGCCTATTACCCCTTCGACGGACGGAGGCTGTACACCCCGGAGTTCTACGAGGCCCTGCACGGCGGCGGACTGGAGGGGCGGTATCCGGCTCTGGCGGCAGCTTTCCGGGACAACAAGAGCGGGGTCTCGGGCCACGGCCTGCCCGCCCTGGTGGTCCAGGGGGGTGCGGACATCATCGTCACCACGGAAGCGCAGACCCGTTTCGTCCAGGAGCTGCGCGCCGCCGGCAGCGAGGTCCGCTACCTGGTGTTTCCAGGAGTACGGCACAGGTACACCCGGCCGGTCGGCTTCGCGGCTTCCGTGGACTGGATAGAGGACCGTTTCCGCACCCTCGGCGCCGCGGCGGAGGGAAGCCGGTGAGCCGGCCTGCCCGCCGGTGGAGCGCGTGCCTGCTGGCGGTCGCTCTGGCGGCCGGGCCTTGCGCCGCCGCAGGGGCCCAGACCCTCTACGGGGCCGCCGCGCCGCCCGGGGCGGCCTACGTGCGCCTGTTCCGGGCCGCCGGCGACGGCGCGAGGCCCCTGGCCCTGGGGCCCGTCCGCTTCGAGGCCGCCGGCCCCGGGTCCATGACTCCCTACCGCCCGGTGCCTCCCGATATCTACCAGCTGCGCAGCGGGGGGCACTCCGCGGAGATCATCCCCCGTGCCGGGGCTTACTACACCCTGGCGCTGACGGCCGGGGGGATCCGGGTGTTCGAAGACCCGGCCCACACCGACCCCGCCCGGGCCCAGCTGGTGCTCTACAACCTCTCGAGCCTGGAGCGGGTGGACCTGCGCACCGAGGACGGCAAGACCCAGGTGATCCCCCCTCTCGCCCCGGGGAGCGCGGACCGGGTTACGGTGAACGCCGTGCCGGTGCGTCTGGCCGTGTTCGCCCGCGGCGAGGCGCTTCATCCGATCGGGGACCCGGGGCTCAGGCGCGGGTCCTCCTACAGCGCGATCGTTTTCGAACAAGAAGGGCGGACCGCGGTGCTGTGGGTAGAGGCCGCTCTGCTCATCGACTGATCCCCGTCCATGGTCTTCAGCAGCAGCGTCTTCGTCTTCCTGTTTCTTCCTCTGTTCCTGATCGTGTACTACCTGCTTCCCTTTCGGGCCCGCTCGGCCTGGATCCTGGCGGGCAGCTGGCTCTTCTACGCCTGGTGGCGCGTGGACTTTCTGGCCCTCATCGTGGGGGTGAGTCTCTGGACCTATCTGCTGGGGCGGCGCATCGCCGCACTGCCGGCCGGGCCCGGCCGGCTGGCCCTGGCCCTCGGGGTCGCGGGCAACCTGGCGGTGCTCGGGTACTTCAAGTACTTCAACTTCGGCATCGAAAGCCTGAACGCGCTGCTCGGGAGCCTGGGCGCCGCCCGGATCACCGCCTGGGAGGTGGTCCTGCCGGTGGGTATCTCCTTCTACGTGTTCCAGGCCACCAGCTACCTGGTGGATCTGCACCGCGGCGACGCCCCGGAGGCGCGAAGCTACCTGGACCTGGCGGCCTACATCTCCCTGTTTCCCCAGCTCATCGCCGGCCCGATCATCCGCTACAAGGACATTGCCGGTCAGTTGCTGCACCGGGAGCACAGCTTTGCCAGCTTCTCGGAAGGCTCCTGGCGCTTCATGGTCGGCTTCTGCAAGAAGGTGCTGGTGGCCGACACCGTGGCGGTCCTGGCCGACGCGGCTTTCGCTCTCGCCGCCCCGACGGCGGCCGACGCCTGGCTGGGAACCGCGGCGTACGCGGTCCAGATCTACTTCGATTTCTCGGGCTATTCCGACATGGCCATCGGCCTGGGCCTGATGATGGGGTTCCGCTTCATGGAGAACTTCCGGGCCCCCTATCTCGCCTCGAGCATCACGGAGTTCTGGGGACGCTGGCACATCAGCCTCTCCACCTGGCTGCGGGACTACCTGTACATCCCGCTGGGGGGCAACCGGCGCGGCCGCAGGCGCACCCTGGTCAACCTGATGACGGTCATGCTGCTCGGCGGACTCTGGCACGGCGCCGCCTGGACGTACGTCCTGTGGGGAGCCTGGCACGGCCTGCTGCTGGCGGCCGAGCGCCTGCGGAGTCTGTTCGCCGGACCAGCGGCCGTCCGAAAGGGCGGCTCAGGGGTCCCAGCCTCCTCCGGTTTTTCCCGGGCCCCCTCCGGCCTTTCCCGGCTCGCCGGGGTGGCCCGAACCATGGTCCTGGTTCTGGCCGGCTGGGTCCTGTTCCGCAGCCCGGACCTGCAGGCGGCGGGGTCCATGTACGCCGGGATGATCGGTCTGCGAGGCCTGGGCCTGAGCGACACTCTGCGCTGGCAGCTGAGCCCGCTGGCCCTCTCGGTCCTGGCCCTGGCCGTTCTCGGGATGTACGTGATGCCCCTGCTCGGCGAACGGCTGCGCCGGGGGGAGCCGCATCCGTCGGGCCGAGGGGCGCCGCCGGAGGGGCGGCTGCGCGAGAGGGAGGGGCTGCTTCGCCTGAGGCGGGGCTGGGCAGG
>JAFGFV010000314.1 GCA_016930895.1 Spirochaetales bacterium
GAGTCCTGGAGCACGGTCATCGACCTGCGGCCCCGCCTGGGCGGAATCGAGACCAACCCGCAGTTCGCCGGGATCGTGCCGCCCTCCGAGATGGTGGTGCTCGTGACCCTCGAGACCAAGGTCGGGGAAGTCGAAGGGATGATGAACCTCTGCATCCCCTACCTGACCATCGAGCCGATCATCTCCAAGCTGTCGGCCCAATACTGGTACTCCTCGGTCCGCCGGGGGACGACCCCGGAGAACCTGAGCATCCTCCGGGAGCGGCTGGCCACCGTGGCGATCAACGTGATCGCCGAGATCGGCAACATGGACATCAAGGTGCGCGACGTGCTGGCGCTGCGGGTCGGGGACATCATCCGCCTGGATTCGGTCAGGGTCAACGACCCCATGGTCCTCAAGATCGGGGACCGCCGCAAGTTCACCTGCCGCCCCGGGGTCCTGGGCAACAAGATGGCGGTCCAGGTCATCAAGAAATTGGAAGACATCGATCAGACGGACTTCGAAGAGCTCGCGATCGGTGTGGAGGAAGACTAATGAGCGACGGATCCCTCTCCCAAGACGAAATCGACGCTTTGCTCCAGGAAACCGACAACCTGGAGATCGACTCCGCGTTCGGGGGCGGGGCGGAGCCCCTCTCCGACGCCGAGAAGAGCCAGGTCCTGCAGCTGCTGGGCGGCATTGTCGCCTCCCAGGCCTCGAACCTCTCCATCCTGACCCGCAAGACGGTCAACCTGGAGCCTCCGACCCTCGAGCTGCTCTCGGGGGAGGACGTGCTGGACCAGCTGCCGGAGGAGGTCGTGGACGTCAAGCTGGACTTTACCGACGGCCTGCGGGGCGAGCACTCTTACGTTCTGGACAACGCGACCGCGCAGGCCTTGGCGGGGCTGATGATGGGCCAGAGCGTCACCGAACTGGACGACGCAGCCCTGTCGGCGGTGGCCGAGGCCCTGTCGCAGATCGCCGGACCGGCTGCCACGGAGATCGGCAACCAGAGCGGCCGTACCGTCAAGACCCTGCCTCCGGACTTCATCCAGGCCGGCAGGGAGCAGGTGCGCCTGCCCCAGGGGGAAGCGGTGGTCAAGCTGGAGTATCCCCTGATGATCGAAGGGGAGAATCCCTCCACGCTGGTGGAGCTGTTCTCCCTGTCCCTGGTCAAGGAGATCGCCTCCGCGGCGGGGCAGCCGGCGGCCGCTGCGCCTGCCGGAGGACGACCGGCCGCGGCCCAGGGTGGCGCCGTGGGGGCGGGGGCTGGCGGCGGGGTTCCGACCATGGGGGTCCAGCAGACCTTCGGGCAGAGCTTCGGGGCTCCCCAGGGCCCGGGGATGGGAGCGTCTCAGCCCCCGCCCAACGTGCAGCCGGTGCAGTTCGCCAACCTGCAGAGCCCGAGTCTGCAGGGGGAGCAGGGCAACATCGGGCTGCTCATGGACGTGTTCATGGAGCTCACGGTGGAGCTGGGGCGTACCCGAAAGCTGATCCGGGAGATCCTGGGCATCGGGGAGGGGACCATCATCGAGCTGGACAAGCTGGCCGGCGAGCCGGTGGACATCCTGGTGAACCACAAGCTGATCGCCAAGGGCGAGGTCGTGGTCATCGACGAGAACTTCGGGGTCAGAGTGACAGAGATCGTGTCACCGATTCAGAGGATGAGTGATTTGACTTAAAGGGCGGTTTGTCGTACAATTAGCTTGCAGTACGGGAGGGGAACTTGCAAGTCTTCTTTTTTTCGCGCACAAAGCGGTGGGCGTGGATTCTCGTGCTCGCACTCGCGGCGGTAACGGGGCTGGGCGCGCAGGACAGCGCTGACGCCGCGGGGTCGGGACAGGAGCAGGCGGCGCAGAACCGTGAGGCCGAGGAGGCGCTGCTGCTGCCCGAGGCGGAGCCCGGTGCAGAAACCGCCGCCCCCGATGGCCCCCTGGTGTCCTCCTGGGACTTCCTGCGCATGCTCCTGATCCTCGCTGCTGTGGTCGCCGTCATCTACCTGATCTTCCACCTGCTCAAGCGGGGGCTGCGGCGCCAGCTCCCGGAAAACGACATGATCCGCCTGCTGGGCACGCGCAACCTCGCTGGGAACCGGGCGCTCCATCTGGTCGAGCTCGGCAAGACGGTGTTCCTGCTGGGCGCGGCGGAGGGGGGCATTTCCCTGATCGCCGAGGTCAAGGACCAGGAGACCCTCGACACCCTGCGTATCGAGAGCTCGAAGGCCAGGATCGCCCCCCAGGGGTTCGGGCAGTTCTTCCAGTCGGTCCTCAAAGGGGGCAAAGGCGCGGGGACCGGGATCGAGAAAGGCACGATCGATTTCATGAAGCAGCAGAGGCAGCGCTTGAACAGGTTGTGACGGGCTTTTCCGCAGGGCGGCCCTTCGGAGGGCGGCCCCGCGGGAAGGCACGGGAACATGTACTGGGAGGGGACATGACCAAGAGAACACTCATCCTGCTCATCATCGGCGCTGCCCTGCTGTTCCCCGGCGCGGTGTTTCCGCAGGACACCGGGCTTCCGGCCCAGGCCCCGGCGCAGGGTCTGGGGTTCCCCTACCTGGACCTGAACCTGCGGGAGGCCCAGAGCAGCCGGGAGGTGGTGATTTCGATCCAGCTGCTGCTGCTCCTGGCGGTCCTGACTCTGGCCCCGTCTTTCCTCGTGCTCATGACCTCCTTCCTGCGGATCGCCATCGTCTTCGACTTCATCAAGCGGGCCCTGTCGCTGCAGCAGGTACCCCCCAACCAGATCCTTATGGGGCTGGCGCTGTTTCTCACCGTGTTCATCATGTGGCCGACCCTGACAACCATCTACGACCAGGCCTTCCGGCCGTTCGCGGACGGGGAGATCGGCATCGAGGAGCTGTACAGGAACGCCGAGAGTCCCTTGAGGATCTTCATGTACCGGCAGCTGCAGGGAGACGCACAGAACATTCGGCTGTTCATGCGCATGCGGGACCTGCCCAAGCCCAACTCGCTCGCGGACGTGCCCACGGAGGTCCTGATCCCGGCCTTCGTCCTGCACGAGCTCACCGTGGCCTTCAAGATCGGCATCCTGCTGTTCATCCCGTTCATCATCATCGACATGGTGGTGGCCTCCACGCTCATGTCCATGGGCATGATCATGCTGCCGCCGGTGATGATCTCGCTGCCATTCAAGCTGATCGTGTTCGTGCTCGTGGACGGCTGGAGCCTTCTCACCCTGCAGCTGGTGAGAAGTTTCCGATAATGAGAGTAGGCCTGCGAAGAAAGGTCAAAGGAGGGGAAGCGTGGGAATAGGGGATGCGGTCAATCTTCTGAGGGGAGGCGTGGTGCAGACGCTCCTGATAGCGGCGCCCCTCCTGCTCATCGGGATGGTGGTGGGGCTGATCATCTCGATCTTCCAGGCCACGACCTCGATCCAGGAGCAGACCCTGACCTTCGTGCCCAAGATCGCGGCCATTCTCGGGGCGCTCATCCTGTTCGGGCCGTGGATCCTCAGCTCGATGGCGCAGTTCACGGTCCGCCTGTTCGGCAGGATCCCCGGGATGAACGGGTAGAGGGGCCGGGTTAGGTGTCGATACAGAGGGGAGGTGCGGGGGCGTGATCGCCAGCCTGGTCGCCAACTTCAGGATATTCCTCCTCGTCTTCGCCCGGGTGGTCGCTCTCGTGCAGGCGGCACCGCTCGTGTCCTCCCAGGCCATTCCCCAGACCGCCAAGCTGGGTCTGTCGCTGTTCATATCCGTCGCGGTGCTGCCCTGGGTCGGGGCCCGGGGCTACGCGGTGCCCGAGAGCGCGGGGCTGTACTTCCTGCTCGTGCTCGGGGAAGTGGCCATCGGCCTGATCCTGGCCTTCTTTCTCAACATCGTGTTCGCCGTGTTCCAGGTGGCAGGGCAGTTCTTCTCCCTGCAAATGGGCTTCGGGGCTTCGGAGGTGTTCGACCCCCTGGCCCAGATCGAGGTGCCCCTCATGGGGCAGTTCCTCAACCTGGTCGGGATGTTCACCTTCCTGACCATCGGAGGGGCCCAGAAGCTGGTGCTGGTGGGGGTGTACCGCTCCTTCCAGGCCCTGCGGGCCGTGGACCTGGTGGCGGGCCGCACGGCCCTGGCGCCGCTGTTGATCCGCAGCCTGGGGCAGCTGTTCATGCAGGCCCTGACCATCTCCTTCCCGATCCTGGGGACTCTGCTGCTGGTGTACGTGACCATGGGGCTGCTCGCCAAGGCGGCCCCGCAGATGAATCTGCTGCTGATGGGCTTCCCGATCGCCATCGCCACGGCCTTTCTCCTGCTGATCCTCGTGATGCCCCTCATGGTCGGGGCGTTCAGCAGGCTCATCGACGGAGGGTTCGAAAACGTGGCCAACCTGATCCAGGCCCTCAGGAACCAGAGCCTGCAGACCCAGGGGCTGCCGGTCCAGGGGGCCACCCCGTGACGGGGCCCCGCACCGCGGCCGAGCCACAAACCGTGGCGAAGCCACGGTCGTGGCCCTGGCCGCCCGCTGGGTGGGCCGGCGGCGCCACGCCCTTCGACGTGCACCTGCAGTGGTTCGCCGCGGAGGACGAAGGCCGCACCGAGGAGCCGACCGAGCACAAGCTCCGCAAGGCCCGGGAGGAGGGCAAGGTCGCCAAGTCGGCGGAGTTCGCCTCGACCCTGGTGTTGCTGTTCGGGATCGCGGCGATCGGCCTCGCGGCGGCCTACATCCTGCGGAGCATCCTCGACATGCTCCGGTACTTCCTGCAGCACTCCACCGAGCTGGACATCACCCGGGACGGCGGGCTGGGCAATGCCTTCCTCAGCTACTTCCTGCGCACCACCCTGCCGGTGCTCGCCGTCGCCTTTGTCGCCGCCCTCGCGGGAAACGTCATTCAGGTCGGGTTCCTGTTCTCGGTCAAGCCGATCACCCCGGACCTGAACCGGATCGTGCCCCGGGTGGGGCGCTTCTTTCGACGAGCCCTGTTCTCGGGCGAAGCCGCCTTCAATCTGGCCAAGTCCATCGGCAAGGTCGTGATCATCTTCGTGCTCGCCTTCCTGAACATCCGGGCCGAGATCCCCCGCCTGCTGATGCTGGTGGAGTCTTCCTACATGGTGGGGCTCGAGCTGGTGGCCTCGATCGCCTTCCGAATCATCGTCGAGGCGGCCATCGCCATGCTGGTCATCTCGATTCCGGACTACCTGTTCCAGCGGCGGCAGCACCTGGAATCCCTCAAGATGTCCAAGCAGGAGGTCAAGGAAGAGCGAAAGATGTACGAGGGGGACCCCCTGATCAAGAGCCGCCTGAGGGAGCGCATGAGGGACCTCCTGACCCGCAACATGATGCGGGCGGTGCCCAAGGCGGACGTGGTGATCACCAACCCGACCCACTACTCGGTGGCCATCGAGTACAACCGGCTGGCCATGGAGGCCCCCACGGTCACGGCCAAGGGGGTGGACAATATCGCCCTCAAGATACGGGAGGTGGCCCGGGAGAATGATGTCCCCCTGGTCGAGAACCGCCCCCTGGCCCGCACCCTGTACCAGGAGGTCGAGATCGGGGATGTGATCCCCCAGGCCTACTACGAGGTAATCGCCGTGATCCTGGCCGAGGTCTACCGGCTCAACGGCAAGGCAGCGGAGGCTGTGTGAGATGGCGGACGTGAGGCGAGTGACTCCACTGACCGGAAGCCGGCGCAGCGACGTGTTCGTGGC
>JAFGFV010000315.1 GCA_016930895.1 Spirochaetales bacterium
CCTCCCGCTGGTAGTCGAGGTAGAAATCGATGCACTGCCGCACCGCGTCCTCCAGGGCAACCCTGGGCACGTATCCCAGCTCCCTCTCCGCTTTCCGACCGCTGAAGCGGTGGGTCACGCAGCCCGAGCGGATCAGTCCTTCGTTGAGCTCGCCCGAGGGAACCAGGCCCCCGATCACCGGGGCCAGGACGTGGCCCAGGAACGCCGGGATCGTGAGGAAGCGGCTCGAGACCCGTCTATTATAGACCACCGAGGCGACCCTGGCGACCAGCTGCATGAACTGGCGGTAGCTCAGGTTGTCCCTCTCCCTCCCGGTGATCACGTACGACTCCCCGTTGCGGCCCCGGGCGCCCGCCAGACGGGTGCCGGCCGCGACGTCCTCGGCGGCGACGAAGGAGGTGCCCCCGGGGAGGGTGAAGCGCAAGCGGTTCTCGAAGACCCGGGATACCAGGCTGGAGATCGAGAAGCCCACGTCCCCGGCCCCCACCGCCGTGCCGGGAAGCACCACGACCACAGGAAGCTCGTGCCTGCGGTAGTACTCGAGAGCCAGCTCGTAGGCGGCCAGCTTGGAGTCGAAGTACGGCACCCTGACCGCTCGGCCAAAGGAGTAGTCTCCCGAGGCCGACGCGGCGGCCGCCTCCAGGGCCTGGGCGCGGCCGCGGAAGGAGATGGGATTGCCGGCCGATCCGTACGGCTGGTTGCTCTCGTCCGCCAACCCGCCCCCGGCCGGCGGGACTCCCAGGACACTGATGGAGGACACGCAGACCAGCTTCCGGATGCCGTTGCGCCGCGCCGCCTCCAGGACGTTTCGCGCGCCCAGGACGTTGACCGCCCAAGTCCGGCGCAGGTTGCGCCTGTCGTAGTCCACGCTGCCGGCCAGGTGGTACAGGAGGTCGAGCCCCCGGGTCTTGTCCAGGACCTCTTCGGCGGAGGTCACATCGAGGTGCTCGTCGGCCAGCTGCATCTCCGCGGTCAGGGGGTTGCGCCGCCGCCTGGAGTAGAAGGCTACCAGCTCCCCATCACCGCAGCCATGCAGGTGGCGCAGCAGGTTGGCTCCCAGGAAGCCTGCCGAGCCGGTGACGCCGATCCTCATGCCTGCTCCCCTCGCTCAGCCGAGGCGGGCACCTGCCTTGCGCTTTGCCCCGAGTGCGAGGACCGCCGGCAGAACGACGATCGTGCCGAGGCACGTAGCGGCGAGGGTGAAGCAGACCAGCAGTCCGAAATACATGATGGGCCGGAAGGTCGCCAGGCCAAGAATCAGCAGGCCGGCGACGATCGACACGGAGGTGAGCACGATGGGGCGTCCGGTCACGGACATCGTGCCGGCGATCGCGCCGAAGAGGTCCCCCGGCGTCTCTGCCCGCTGCCGTCGGAACTGGATCAGGAAGTGGATGGAGTCGTCGACGCCCACCCCCACCGCCACGCTGGAGACCATGATCGTGATCATGTCCAACGGGATGCGGGCCACCACCATGAAGACCACGTTGAGCATGACCCCCGTGAGCAGGGGAATGAGCGCGTAGAGGCCGTAGGGAATCGAGCGGAAGGCCGCGGCGGTGATGACCAGGACCGCCGCCACCGCGATCAGCAGGGACTTGATCGAGTCGCGCTGCAGCACGTTCGACAGGGAGAGGTAGCGCAGGATCGGCCCCCAGCGCTCCACCACGATCTCCGGCGGGATCCTCTCCGCCTGGATCTCGTCGATCCGGGCCAGGATGCGGCGCAGGCCGACCTCGTCGACGAAGGCGCCGCGGGCGCTGTCGTAGATCCTGAGGCTGATGGTGAGGACAGAGAAGTCCTCGTTGGCCATCACCCCCAGGAGCTCACCTTCGGTCTCCGCTGCCAGGACCCGGACGTACCGCGAGAGGAGCAGCACCGGCGCCCTCGAGGTCGGGAGCGCGTGCTCGCCGTACATGACCTGGTTGAGGTATTTCAGGTACTGCACGAACGAGGAGATGTAGCTGACATCCGGGATCGCGGCCAGGGCTTCCTCGAAGGCCGCCACCTCGCGCAGAGCCGCCAGGCTCAGAAAGTAGCCCTTCTGGCCTCCCGGGGCCGAAAGGGAGATCGACACCTCCTCGAAGCCGCCGATCTTCTCGGCGAAAAAGCGCATGTCCTGGACGACCCCGGCGTTGCGGGGATAGTAGCTCATGGCGTCGGTGTTGTACCGGATCCGGGTGATGGAGAAGGCGAACAGCACCACGAGAACCGCCAGGACGGCGGCGACCGCGTACCGGCCTCGGACGGCCGCGGACCCGAGACGGCTGATGGCGCCGGTCAGCGGCCCCGCCGCCACCCGCTGGCTCTGCCCGGCCCGGGGCGGCTTCATCCTGTAGAGCATGGCCGGGAAGAAGAACAGGCTGAGCAGCGCGCAGGCGGCGATGCCCACGCTGGTGGAGACCGCGAACTCCCGGGTCTGGCGCATGTCGACCACCAGGAGGCTGAGCAGCCCGGCGATGGTCGTTGCCGAGGCCAGCAGGATCGTCCGGTTGACGTGGGCGATCGCCCCGCTGATCCACCGGCGGTCCGGCTCGCTCTCCGAGCCCTCCCGGTAGTACTGGTTCAGGATGTGGATGCTGTAGGAGCTGCCGAGGGCCAGGACCAGGGGCGGAATCACCACCCCGAACATCGACAGGGGGAATCCAACCAGGGCCATGAAGCCCAGGCACCAGACCGTGCCCATCAGGACGATCAGCAGAGGCAGCAGCACCGCCCGGGCCGCCCGAAAGCCGAGGTAGAACGAGACCAGGATGACCAGGGCCGCGAACAGGAGCAGGCGGGAGAGGTCCCGGGACAGGTAGGTCTCGGTAGCATCCATGAAGGGAATCGTGCCGGTGGTGTACGTGCGGTAGTGCGGCCGAAGCGCCCCCAGGATTCCGTCGATCCTGTCCATCAGGCGGCTGTAGTTGTCCGTGTTCTGAACCTGGAAGAAGCTGACCAGGGTGGTTGCGTCCGGGGAGACTACGAGGTTCTCCGCAAAGGGCGTGCCGGTCAGCCGCGCCCTGAAGGCCGCCAGCTCTTCTTCGGTGCGGGGGGCTTCTCCGTCCCTGGACATGAGCCGCAGCCCGAAGCGCCCCGCCTCGTTGCTGAAGGTGAACAGGGAGAAGGGCGTGATGCCGGGCTCGATCTCCGGCAGCGCTTCGATTTCCCCGATGGCGCGGGAGAGGGCCGCGAGCCCCTCCAGGGTGAAGGGGTCGGCGGCCTCGGCGGCGAACACGAAGTAATTGTGCTCGGTCTCCCCACCCCGGTACTTTCTCATCAGCCGGGTGGACTCCTCGTCGTCGGAGAGCAGGCTCTCAAGGTCGGGGTCCACGCGGATGTCGAGCGTGGCCACCCCGAACCCCGCCGTGATCGCCGCGAAAAGGATGATCACGAGCAGGGAATGGCGCCTGACGAACTCCAGAAGGCCTTGGATCCTTGGATGTTCCTCGTACATGCTACCGGTTTCTGAAGAGAGTTGTCTGGGTTCAGCGGGACAAGAGTACCGTACTAGGGCATGGCGTGGCAACGGCCCCGGGGCCTGTTCTTGCCCGACGGGAGAGGGGCTTCCGGGGTCCCTACGACAAAGCCTTGATGTAGCAGCGCCGGCGCTTGTGCTGCCGGGACTCGTAGTGCTTCCAGATGGCCTGGACCTGGGCGTTGGTCTCCATTTCCGGGTTGGTCTCCGCGCTGCGGATCCCGTTCTTGATGGCGTTGGCCGTGATCTCGGTCATGAGCAGGGCCGTAAGGCCCCGCGCCTGGTACTCCGGCAGGACGGCCACCAGCAGGAAGTCGATCTGCTGGGGCCGCTTGAGGGCCCACAGGATAGGGATGAAGCCGAAGGGAAACAGGCGGCCCCGGGACTTCTGCAGGGCCCGGGAGAGGGAGGGCATGGCCAGGCCGAAGCCCACCACCCGCTCGTTCTCGTCGATCACGATCTTGACGTAATCGACGTTCAGGAAGCCGAAGTATTGCC
>JAFGFV010000316.1 GCA_016930895.1 Spirochaetales bacterium
CCTATGGTACCTCGGGGATGGGGGGGCGAGAATAGGCCGAATGGGGTAGGGGCGCTGGAGCGACGGGTTATTGCCGGACCCGCTCGAGTGGGAGAGATGTCCGGATCGCGGCTTCCGACCTCGAGGCTCCCTTGTGCGTCACCTGCGGGACCCAGTTCCCGCCAGGAAGCCGACCGAGCGGATGTCCAATCTGTGAGGACGAACGGCAGTACGTCGGGTCCGGGGGGCAGGCCTGGACGAGCATCGCCGAGCTCACCGCAGCGGGCCGCAGGAACGAGCTGCGAGAGCTCGAGCCCGGGCTTGTCGGCATCGGCACGCAACCGCCCTTTGCCATCGGTCAGCGGGCCCTCCTGGTGGTGCAGCCCGAGGGCAACGTGCTCTGGGACGCCATCAGCGTCGTGGACGAGCAGTCTATCGCGGCGGTGGATGCCCTGGGCGGGATCGCGGTCATCGCGGTCTCCCACCCTCACTATCACGCGAGCATGGTGAGCTGGAGCCGGGCGTTCGGCGGAGCTCCCATCTACCTGCACGAGCTGGTCCGGCCTTGGGTGATGAGAGAGGACGCGAACATCCGCTACTGGAGCGGACCCTCGCTGCCTCTAGACGAAGGTTTGTCCCTGCACAACATTGGCGGGCACTTCTCGGGCTTCCAGGTCCTGCACTGGCGGGGCGGAGCCGAAGGGAGAGGGGCGCTGCTCGCCGGAGATCAGCCCCAGGTCGCAGCGGACAGGCGCTGGGTCAGCTTCATGTACAGCTATCCAAACTACATCCCCCTGGCGCCGGCGGAGGTCCGCCGCATCGTCGAGGTCCTGGAGCCTCTGGCTTTCGACCGAATCTACAGAGCCTGGTGGGACCGGGTCTTGACCGCAGGCGCCAAGGGTGCGCTGCACAGGTCGGCGGAGCGCTATCTGCGAGCGCTTGCGGGGCTGCACGGGCGGAGGCGAGCCGCGGTGTAAGGCTCCTGGCTAACCGGCCAGCTCTTCCGCCTGCCCCACCAGCGCCTCGATCATGCCCAGGCCCCGGGTCCAGAACTCCGGGTCCTTGAGATCCACGCCCAGCGGCTTGACCAGCTCCTCCGGCCAGTTGGAGCCGCCGGCCCCCAGGAGCTCCAGGTAGCGGTCGGCGAACCCCCCGGGGGCCTCCTGGTAGCGGGCGTACAGGGCCAGCACCAGGAGCTCGCCGAAGGCGTATGCGTACACGTAGCCCGGGGAGTGGACAAAGTGGGGGATGTAGCTCCACCACAGCCGGTAGTCTTCGGTCAGGGTCACGCTGCCCTCGAACATGGCTGCCTGAGTCTCCATCCACAGCTCCCCGAAGCGCTCGGGGGGAAGCTCCCCGTCGCTTCGGCGCGCCGTGTGGGCGGCTTCCTCGAAGCGGTTCATGGCCACCTGGCGGAAGACAGTGGCGAAGGTGTCCTCGATCTTGGAGACCAGGAGGGAGAGCCGGGTCCTGGGGTCCTTCTCTTGGGCCATGAGGCGCTGGAACACGAGCATCTCCCCGAACACCGATGCCGTCTCCGCGGTGGTCAGGGGGGTGTCGGCCAGGAGCATGCCCTGGCGGCGGGACAGGTACTGGTGCACTCCGTGCCCCAGCTCATGGGCCAGGGTCATCACGTCCCGGGCGTTGCCCATGAAGTTCATGAACACGTAGGGGTGCACCGAGGGCACGGCCCCGTGGCTGTAGGCGCCGCCCCGTTTGCCCGGGCGGACCGCCGCGTCGATCCAGCGCTCGTGGAAGAAACGCCCGGCGATCTCGGACATCTGGGGGTGGAACTCGCCGTAGGCCTCCAGCACCATCTCCCGGGCTTGGTCCCAGCCGTAGCGGTGCTCAGCCGCCGGCAGGGGGGCGTAGCGGTCGTAGTCGTAGAGCTCCTCCAGACCGAGCAGCCTGCGCTTGAGGGTGTAGTAGCGGGCCACGATGCCGTAGCGCCCCGTGACGGCTTCCACCAGGGCCTGCACCGTGGTGTCGGCGATCTGGTTGTCCAGGTTGCGGGCGCTGATCCAGGTGGGGTAGCTCCGCAAGGTGTCCTCCGAGGCCTTGTCGAGGAGCAGGTTGTTGAAGATGTAGGTGTTGATCCGGCTCAAGCTCTTGAGGCCCGCGGTGAACCCTTGGGCGGCCTGCCGGCGGCGCTCCCGCTCGGGGTCGTACAGCCGGGCCAGCACGCTCTGCTGGGGAAGCTTCTCGCCGTCCAGGTCGTAGCGCATGCCGCCGTGGACCTCTTCGAAGAAGCGCACCCACGCGTTCCTGCCGGTCACCGCCTTCTCGGCCAGGATCTTTTCTTCCGGCTCGCTCAGCAGGTGCGGCCGGTAGCGGCGGGCCAGGAGGAGCCAGAAGCGGTAGCCGGCCAGCGCGGGATCCTCCATCTGGGCCTGGGCCCGCTCGTCCGGCAGGTTGGCCCATTCGAGCTCCAGGAACAGCAGGCTTTGGTGCAGCTTGGAGGAGTGCTCCTGCATCCGCTGCAGCAGAGCCCCCCGGGCGGGGTCTTCGGTGTCGGTGGACCAGGACAGGTAGGCGAAGGTGGCCGCCCGGCTCGATCGCTCCACGATCCGCTCGTACTCGCTCAGCAGTTCGTGGAGCTCTCCGGCCGTGAGCACGGCCACCCGTTCCCGGTAGCGCCCCAGCGCCTCTGCCCGTTGCAGGGTGTCCTCGAGGTCGGCGGAGATGGCGGGGTCCCCGGGTCCGGTGTACAGGTCCTTCAGGTCCCAGAGCACGCTCTCGGCTCCGGTCTTCGTGTTTGCGTTTGGGTTCGGTGTGTTCATTGGGTACCTTACGGCTTCGCTGCCACGATGCGGTCGTCCCCCCTGCGTCTCACGTACCCGTCGCTCTCCATGCGGTTGAGCAGAGGGATCACGTACTTGCGGGACAGCTGGGTTCGCGCCTTGGTCTCGGCGATGGTCAGGACTCCGCCCACCTCCAGCCCGGCGAGGCAGGACCTCACCAGGTCCACATAGGACTCCTTGTGGTAGTAGATGTTCCCGTCGAGGCTGACCGCCAGGCCGATCCGCACGAGGTTGCGCAGCTCCTTGGTGGCTCCGGCCGCCTTGAGCTGGCTCGCCTCCAGGCCTCGCGCGCCGCCGGCGCGGAGCTCCCGCGCCAGCTGCCGCCCCATCGGTGATACCTCCGGCTCCCGCTCGCCCGGGGGAAATAGCACGCCTTCCCGCACGACCAGCGCGCCCCGCTGGGTCAATCCCTGGGCGATGAGCCGGAGCAGCCCTTCGTGCGTCTGCCCGACTAGGGTCGAGAGCTCGCCCAGCCTCAGCCCCCCCGGGGCGGCGGCGGCCTCCAGGATACGCTTCTCGAGCTGCTGCGCCCATTCCCTTGCCACGAGCCATCCTCCCAGCTCGACGGTGCCCTGGCGGAGGGAGGGGGACAGCTGGAGGCCCGCCGCGTCTTTCGGGGACACGACGCGCTCAATCGAGAGTCTCAGGAGAGCCAGCTGCTCGGCCCCCAGCTCGGGAGGGAGCTCTGGGTCGGTCTTGACCAGAGCCAGGCGCTGCTCCCGGCTCGTCTTTCCGAGCCACAGCACCCGGCCCCCGCCCAGGATGGCGCTGCCGCCGTGCTGGAT
This sequence comes from Spirochaetales bacterium, assembly GCA_016930895.1. Next base: position 3,566 of record JAFGFV010000316.1, read on the forward strand.
GAGCACGATGGGCTGGTTCCACAACAGGGCAAGGGGTGCGCTCAGGCGGATGCGCGCCAGAACCCCGGGACCCAGGCGGGTCAGCCGCACGATCTGGTGAGCGGTGCCTGCGGCGACCTCCACCTCGGTGTCCCGCTTCAGGGCCGGCGGCTGGTCACCGGGGGCCGGGAGGATGCGCGCGATGAGCTCTCTGACCGCCTGGAAGGGGCCCTCCGGCTCGCTCAGCAGATCCCCCCGGCCGATCTGCTCCAGATCGATCCCGGCCAGGTTTACGGCGACGCGGGAGACCGGCTCCGTCCGGGCGCATTCCTGGTGGTAGGACTGCAGGCCCCGGACGCGCACGCGCTTGTTGCGAGGCAGGAGGAGCAGCTCCTGTCCTTGCTCAAAGGCGCCACCCTTGAGGCTGCCCGTGATCACCACGCCCGACCCCTTGACCGTGAAGGCCCTGTCCACGTAGAGGTGGGCGCAGCTTCGCTGCGGGGGGGGGAGCTGCGCGAGCTGTTCGAGGATGAGGGCCTTGAGAGATTCGATCCCCTGCCCCGTTCGAGCGGAGACCGCGCACGCAGGTGCCTGCGGATACCCCCGTCGAGCGCACTCCGCGACCGCCTGACCGGTCACCTGCCGAAGGCGTTCCGGGGGAGCCAAATCGGCCTTGGTGATCACCGGGATGAGCCGGGGCACTCCCATCAGGCGCAGGACCCGGATATGATCGGAGGTCTGTTGCATCCAGCCGTCGTCCGCGGCCACGGTCAGCAGGGCCAGGTCCAGTGACCAGGCCCCGGCGACCATGTTGCGTATAAAACGCTCGTGCCCGGGCACGTCAATGACGCCCACGGGCTCTCCGGCGGGAGCAAGAAAGTGGGCAAAGCCCAGATCGATGGTCAGGCCGCGGCGTTTCTCTTCGGGCAGCCGGTCCGCATTGATGCCGGTCAGGGCCTCGATCAGCAGGGTCTTGCCGTGGTCCACATGTCCGGCGGTCCCGATGACTCGCACCCGATGCTCCTCCTGCCCTTGGACGATCGCCTCACGGCCCGGGTGGACGCGACGTGGAGTTGATGAGGGCGGCGTGCGACCACGCCTCTGTTCGGCTATCGGAAGAGGCAGGAATCGAACCTGCCGCCGCCCGTTCAGGCGGCCAACGGTTTTGAAGACCGCGGGGACCACCA
>JAFGFV010000317.1 GCA_016930895.1 Spirochaetales bacterium
CGTGCTCCCGGAGCGCTGGCTCACCCTGTACGTGATGAACGCGGGAGGCATGGCCTACGAGTGGTTCAAGGAGCTGTTCTGCCGGGAAATGAGCGACGGGCAGTTCTACGGCGAGTTCGTGCCTTCCGCCCTGGAGCGCTGGCTCGAGGAGCCCAGCGCCGTGCGGTACGTTCCCTACCTGATGGGCTCCCGCTACTCCCTGGAGCCCCTGAAGGCCCAGTTCACGGGGTTGACCCGGCAGAGCACGCGCGAGGAGCTGTGCGCCGCCATGGTACGCGGCCTGTGCGAGTACCAACGGGAGCACCTCAAAGAGGTCGCCCTGGAGCTTCCCCTGCGGGACCCGATCTACGTCACCGGCGGGGCGAACACCCCCGCCGTGATCCGGGCCAAGCGGCGCTGGATGCGCCCTTGCGGCTACGAGCACCGGGAACAGTCGTCGGTCAAGGGCGCCGCGCTCCTGGGCTACCGGCATCTCACCGGCGGGGCGTAACCTGGGGCAAGGAGGCAGATCATGATGCTGAGTGAAGAGGGCTGCCGAAGTCGACGGGGGCGTCTGTGGGAAGCGCTGCCCCCGAACGTGAAGTGGGTGCTGATCGCCGACCCGCGGCACGTGAACTACCTGTCGGACTTCTGGGTGAACCCCGTGAGCCTTTCCGCCGGCGAGCGGGGGCTGCTGTACCTCGAGCGCGGCGGGGAGGCGGTCCTGTGCTGCGACAACTTCGCCCTGAACGCCGCCGTGGGTCCGCCCTTCGTGGATCGCACGATCGTCGAGCCCTGGTACGACCAGCGCCACGGGGTGCCCAACCGGGACCACGTGCTGTTCAAGGCCCTGGAGCGGATCGGGAACCGCCTGCGCCGCGCTGGCGGCCTGCTCGAAACCGAGTGGCTGCCCGTCGGTGCCCTGGAGGCGATCGGGCTGGCTGCGCCCGCCAGCGCGGCCGCGGAGACTGCGCCCGCCGGGGCGGGTGGAGGGGACGCTCTCCCCGGGGCGGGCGGGGGCGACCAGCCCACCCTGGGCACCCTGCTGCGGGACCTGCGCCGGCAGAAGGACCCGGACGAGCTGGCGCTCCTGCGGCACTCGATCCGGGCCGGGGAGGCGGGCCAGCGGCGGGCGCGGGAGCTCGTGCGCCCCGGGATCAGCGAGTTCGAGCTCTTCCGGGAGATCCAGTCCGCGGCCCTGGCCGAGCTGGGATACCCGGCCCTGCTGTACGGCGACTTCCGGGCCACCTCCCCCGCCCTCCCGAACGCCGGCGGTCCGCCGACGGAGCACGTGCTGCGCGAAGGGGAGATCTTTATCAGCGATTTCTCGGTGGTCGTGGGCGGGTATCGGGGGGACTTCACCGCCAGCATCCTCGTGGGCGCCCCATCGGCGGGACAGCGGGAGCTCCTGGAGCTCTGCCGGGCGGCCATGGCCGGAGGGCAGGCAGCGCTCAAGCCTGGGACCACCGGCCGGGAGGTCTACCAGGCCGTGGCCGCCCCCTTCGCCGCGGCCGGCCGCCCCGAGGCCTTCCCGCACCATGCGGGGCACGGCCTCGGGCTGGGGCATCCCGAGGCGCCTTCGTTCGTGCCGGAGAGCGACGAGGTCCTGCGCGCCCAGGAGGTGGTGACCCTGGAGCCCGGGGCCTACGTCGAAGGGATCGGGGGCCTGCGGCTCGAGCACAACTACCGGATCACCGAGGCCGGCTTCGAGCGCCTGACCCACCACAGCCTGGAGCTGTGAGGGCGGTGCTGCCGCGCGCCTGCGGCCGGCCGGCTCTGAGCCTCATGAGAGCGCCAGGTACAGGTACTTGAGCAGCGTCTTGGGATCCGTGCCCCATCGGATCGGGCCCCTGACCGTGAGGTCGTTCCGATCCTGAAACCGCCGGGACTCGAGGTCGTAGCTCACGATGTTGACGCGACCTTCGTCGAGCACTCCGCCGCACAGGCCCGCGCATTCCCGGAGGTAGGCATGCAGGGGGCGGCGGCGCGCGTCGGGGTTGTGGACTCCAATCCCCGAGTTGGGGTACAAGACGTGCTTGGCGCAGTGATAGTCCAGGGCCACCGCATCGCCGCAGGCGGCGACCGCGCGCGTACGGGCAGCCGGCATCTCGGTTCTGGAAGCCAGCCCGACCCATTCGGCCGTGCAGATGTTCAAGTCCGCCCGTCGAATGGTCCTCATGAATGCACCCACGGCCCTTCCAATCATGCCGGGCGTCGGACCTGGCCCCCACTTGTCGAAGGGGAAGGAGTGAAAGTTGTAGTACTCCCCCACGAGCCGCCCGTTGGTGCGCGGATCCGGGCCGCCGCTCAGGTCGCTGATGCCCAGGTAGTTCTTGACCGACCCGGTCACGCCGCAGTAGATGCTGTGGTGATTGAGAGCCGACAGGTTGAGGAAGCGAAGCCCCTGGCCGGTGTAGGAACCCTCGCACCAAACGCCGTTTCTGAAATCGACCACCGTGCCCTGGTCCGTCCTGAAGATCGGGTAGGTCATGATGGTGGCCCTGAAACGCTCGCCGCTTTGTCCGTTGTCGACCGCAAGCAAGGGGACGCCGTTGGTCCCATCGCAGTACACGTACCCGGGGCCGTCCTGCGGGCCATGGACTCGCCTGGCTCCGGCGGCCACATCGATCCAGTGGACACAGCTGAAGCGGCGTCCGTACCGCGCCTTGAGGGCGCCACAGACTTCCCCCATGGTGGAGAGCTCACCCAGATCAGCATTCCGGTCGAACCGTTTTGCCCACCCTGAACTTTGCGCGGGCGCGGCGCCCCGGTGGTTGTTCTCGGCGATCACGACCTCCCCCGCGAAGCCGCCGGGGCGGGCCATGATTTCCTCGACCAGGGCGTGCAGAGCGCAGAGGTTGGGGGCACCCTGGTTCCACCACTGCACGTTGGGTTTGATGACGACCACATCGTCTGCGCCCACGATGTTCTGGATGCCCCCCAGAAGCTCCAGGAGTTTGCGCAGGTTCTCCGCGGGAGTCCCGTTGAGGGCCCTGTACAGATCGACGGAAGACGGAGTCACCGCCGGCGCTGTCGGGGTCCGATCGGTCGCAAAGAGCCTGCCTGGAGACAAGGCTCTCAACAGGCAGAGAGTTCCCAAGGCCGATGCCGCCTTGAGGAAATCCCTTCGGGAACACGAAACCCTCGGTTCAGCCTTCATGTCCTGCCACCGCCCCATCTCGGGGCGGTCGCCTCACCCGTGCCATGTCGGACCTCCATCCCCCTGCTCCGCCGGTTTGCACCGGCTCCCCACCGCGGTTCTTGGAACCTGCCTGTGATCGAGCCTACACAACCATGCCCAAATCCAAAGATGCAGCAGAAGGCCTCGAGACGCCCCAAGAGGCCGGCTCGGGCAGCCCGCCGAACCGCGCTCCCTTTCAGCTGCTCTGCCCGAAGAACCGCTCCTGCGCACTCAAGGCTGCCTTGGCGCCCTCCCCGATCGCCACCAGCACTTGCTCCCGGTGCACGTCGGTGACGTCGCCGGCAGCGTAGATCCCCGGAGCGCTGGTGCGGTTCCGGCTGTCCACCCGGATGTGTCCCTCCTCGTCCCGCTCCACCAGATCGGCCACCATCCCGCTGTTCGGCACGGCGTCGCTTTCCAGAAAGAAGCCGTCCGCCGCGATCACCCGCTCTGAGCCTACGGGCCCCTGCACGCGGACCTCCCGGGCGTACTGGTCGCCCTGGAATCCCAGCACCCGGTGATCCTCGAGGACCGTGACGTTCTCGCGAGCCACCAGGCCCTCGCGCACCTCGCCGGCTGGACCCTCCGCCCCCTCCAGGCCGATCAAATAGACCTGCTTGGCCGAATGGGCCAGCTGCGCGGCCGCGCGGGCGGCCCGCGGGCCGCTGCCGATCACCACGGCCACCCGGTCCAGGAACAGGTGGGCGTAGCTGACCGCGGAGTAGCCGATCCCCTTCAACAGGTACTCGGCCACCCCGGGGAGCCGGGGAGGCTCGAAGTGGCAGCCGCTGGCCACGACGACCGCCCGGGTCTCGAGGCGCTCGCCGCCTTCGCTCTCGACGGCAAAGGTCGGGCGCTGCGCGGCCGCCCCGCCCCGGGCGGCCGCCTCCCGGCCGCCGGCGAGAGCCACCCTGCGCACCCGCTCCATCCGCCGGGCGATGTCCAGGTACTGCAGCTCGTTCTTGAAGCGCTCCACCAGCTCCCGGCCCCGGATCACCGAGGCGTCGGCCATCCCCGAGGTGTCGCCTAGCCCTGGGAACTCGGAGCGCATCTCGGTCTTGCCCCCGAGAGTGTCGGTGATCAGCAGCACGTCGAGCCTCTGCCGCACCGCGTACACGGCGGCGGTCAACCCCGCCGGGCCGCCCCCTACCACGATCAGGTCATGCATCGGCGTCCTCCTCCCGGACCTGGCTGCGGGCCGCACGGTTGGCTGCCCTCCGGCGCTGCGGGGATGAACCCCTGCTGCATCATGGCCTCCGTCAGGCCCCTGGACCTGCGGATCAGCCGCTCGGCCTCCCCGTACAGCTCCTCGTAGCTCCTGGCCAGCCGCGCCACCCCTTCCTTCTGGGCCTGCATGCCCACAGCGGCGGCCATGCGCGGAAACACCTGCCAGTCCCCCATGTCCGGGAGGAGGTGCTCCGGCCCGAGGGCTGCGCCCACCGAGTCGGCCAGGGCCTCCGCCGCGGTGAAGCACATCGTATCCGTGATGGTCCGGGCCCGCACGTCCAGCACTCCCCGGAAGATCCCGGGGAAGCACAGGGAGTTGTTGACCTGGTTGGGGAAGTCCGAGCGCCCGGTGGCCACGATCTCCGCCCCGGCCTCCTGGGCCTCCCAGGGCCAGATCTCCGGCACCGGGTTGGCACAGGCGAACACCACCGCCCTCGGGGCCATGCGGCGCACCCATTCGGGGGCGATCGTCCCGGGGCCGGGCTTGGACAGCGCGATGAGCACGTCCGCCCCCTCCAGGGCCTCCGGGATCCCGCCCCGGCGCCCTTCGGCGTTGGTGCTGCCGCAGAGCTTCCACTTTTCCACCTGCTCGAAGCGCCGCCGCTCCAGGTCCTCCCGGTGGGTTCCCAGGATCCCGCCGGTGTCGACCATCAGGCACCTCCCCGGGTCCGCCCCCCGGGCAAAGGCCAGGCGCGCGCAGGCCACGTTGGCCGCCCCGCTGCCTACGAACACGATCCTCACCCCGTCGAGGCGCTTGCCCACGACCTTCAGGGCGTTCACCAGCCCCGCCAGGGTGACCGTGGCCGTGCCCTGCTGGTCGTCGTGCCACACCGGGATCTCCGCCTGCTGCCGCAGGGTCTCCAGGATGCGGAAGCACTTGGGCTGGGCCAGGTCCTCCAGGTTGATGCCCCCGAAGCTGGGCTGCAGCAGCAGCACGGTGCGGATGATCTCGTCGGGATCACGGGTGTCCAGGGTGATGGGCACGCAGTCCACCCCGCCCAGGTACTTGAACAGCAGGGCCTTGCCCTCCATGACCGGCAGCGCGGCC
>JAFGFV010000318.1 GCA_016930895.1 Spirochaetales bacterium
CGCCTCCGGTCTGGCGGTCTCCGAGAAGATGCGTTCCCAGATCCGGGGCCTGCGCCGGGCGGAGCAGAATGCTCTGGACGGGATCTCGTTCATCCAGACCGCCGAGGGCTACCTGCAGGAAAGCCAGGACATCATCCAGCGCCTCCGGGAGCTGGCCGTCCAGGCCTCCAACGGCATCTACTCCACCGAAGACCGCATGCAGATCCAGGTGGAGGTTTCTGCCCTGATCGACGAGGTCAACCGCATCGCCTCGCATGCCCAGTTCAACGGCATGAACCTGCTGACCGGCCGCTTCGCCCGTTTCACGGGCGAGAACGTGATTACCGCCAGCATGTGGCTGCACATCGGCGCCAACATGGACCAGCGGGAACGCCTGTTCATCGGAACCATGACCGCACAGGGTCTGGGTCTCCAGAATCCGAACGGGCCTCCCCACACCGCCACGTTCATTTCCATCTCCTCCCCGGACCGGGCCAACCAGGCGATCGGGATGCTGGACGAGGCCCTCAAGATCGTCAACAAGCAGCGCGCGGACCTGGGAGCGTACCAGAATCGCCTCGAATACGCCATGAAGGGGCTGGCCGTGGGGGCCGAGAACCTGCAGGCGTCGGAATCCCGTATCCGGGACACCGATATGGCGGAGCAGATGGTGAGCTTCGTCAAGAACCAGATCTTGATCCAGAGCTCCACTGCCATGCTCGCTCAGGCCAACACCAAGCCGCAGACCGTCCTGGAGCTGCTCCGGTAGAGTATCGGGCGCGCCCCGCGTGCCAGGCGCGTCGACACCGCCCACAGGAGACCCCCGCGTCGCGGGGGTCTTTTTTTCGCTGCCTCGTGAGGGGGGGATCCCCCGGGATACCCCCCCGCCGGTGTCGTCGTCCTTGACAGCCGCAGAGGCTTCGGGCCACCATCAGCCTAGGTTCGATGCTGCGCGCCGCCATGTTCCGTATCCCCCGGGTGCTCCAACGATTTGCCTCGCCTCTGCTGGAGGCGGGGTTCCAGTGTTACCTGGTCGGAGGGGCCGTGCGGGACATGCTCCTGGGCAGGCCGGCCACGGATTTTGACGTGGCCACCGATGCTCTGCCGACGGACGTGCAGCGCTGCTACCGCCGGGTCATCCCCACCGGCATCAAGCACGGCACCGTGACCGTCCTTTTCGACAGCGCCCGTTTCGAGGTCACAACCTTCCGGATCGACCGGGAATACATCGACGGCCGCAGGCCCGACGGGGTTCTGTTCACGCCGTCCATCGACGAAGACCTCAAGCGAAGGGACTTCACGATCAACGCCATCGCGTACGACCTCGCCAGCGGCCGTCTCCTGGATCCGCACGGCGGCCGGGAGGACCTGAAAGCCGGGGTTGTGCGGGCCATCGGGGATCCCCTCGCCCGCTTCCTGGAGGATGGCCTGAGACCTCTGCGGGCCTGCCGCTTCGCCGCTCAATTCGAGTTCCGCGTTGACGCTGCCACCTTGGCGAGCGTTCCGAAGAGCCTGGAAACGGTCCTGAAGGTGTCCGCGGAGAGGATCCGGGACGAGCTGGTGCGGCTCCTGGAAGCCGCCCGGCCCTCGGTGGGGCTGCGGCTCATGCGCGACAGCGGCCTGCTGGGGGCCCTGATCCCCGAGCTGGCTGCCTGCTCCGGTGTGGAGCAGCGGGAGCTGCACTGCTACGACGTGTTCGAGCACCTGCTGGCCAGCTGCGACGCCGCCCCGCGGGACAGGCCGGTCGTGCGGGTGGCCGCCCTGTTCCACGACATCGGCAAGCCCGGGGCGCTCGAGCGCGGCCCGGACGGAGCACTCCGCTTCCATGGCCACGAGGAGCTCTCCGCCCGCATCACCCACTCGGTGCTTCGCCGCCTGCGCTTCTCCAACGACCAGGTCCGTCGGGTCGTGCACCTGGTCAGGCACCACATGTTCAACTACGAGGAAGTCTGGAGCGACGCGGCGGTCCGCCGATTCCTGGCCCGGGTCGGGGTGGACAACGTGCCGGACCTGCTGAGCCTCCGCCGGGCCGATCAGGTGGGCCGCTGCGGGGACGTCACGCCCTCCGCGGCCCTGGTGGCCTTCCAGAAACGCATCGAGGGGATCCTCGCGAAAGACCAGGCCCTCGACCTCAAGGACCTGGCCGTCGACGGCAGCGACGTGATGGCCGCTTTGGGGCTGTCCCCCGGACCGCTGGTCGGGGTGATCCTAGACGCCCTTCTCGAGACCGTCCTGGCCGACCCCACCCAGAACGAGCGGGACAGGCTCCTCGAGATCGCCCGTCGGTTCTACGAGCAGCGGCTCTCCACGCAGTAGAGCGAGTTACGCCCCCCCTGGGCGGCGGCGCACTCAGCTTCGGCTTCCGCCCTCCCCTTCTGCGTCCGGCACCAGTGCCCTGTAGGCGATGGATGCGGCTTCCTGCTCCGCTTCCTTCTTGTTCTTGCCGCTCCCGGGGCCGTAGGTCTTCTTGCCGACGGACACCTCGATCCAGAAGGTCTTGTTGTGATCGGGACCCTTGCGCTGCACGACCCGGTAGTGGGGGTAGCTCTTGAAGCGCTTCTGAACGTACTCCTGCAGCAGGGTCTTGTAGTCCTTCTTGTGCTGGTCCGCCAGGACCTTCTCGATCTCCGGGATCAGCAGCTCGCGTATGAAGCTTCGCACGGCCTTGAAGCCCGAATCCAGGTAGTAGGCCCCGATCACCGCCTCCAGTGCGTCGGCCATGATCGCCTTCTTGGATCTGCCGCCGGAATACTCCTCCCCCTTGCCGATCAGGATGAAGTTGTCCAGCCGCACCCGCCGGGCTATCTCCGAGAGGCTGTCCTCGCTCACCACGAAGCTCTTGATCTTGGCCAGGTCACCTTCGGACCTGTCCGGGAGCGCGAGCACGAGGTGCTCGCTCACCACCAGGCCCAGCACCGAATCCCCGAAGAACTCCAGCTTCTCGTTGTTGTCTACGGCCCCGCCCTGCTCGTTGGCATAGGAGCGGTGAGAAAAAGCAAGGTTCAGGAACTCGAGGCTCCTGAACCTTACATGCGCGTGTCTCTGAAAAAGGTGGAGCTCCTTCCTCCGCTCCGCGCCCACGACGGGAGCCCTGAAGGGAAGGTCCTTCGACAGGGAGCTCACCGTCTATTTCTTGTCGAGTTCGGTTTTGATGAAATCGAGGGCGTCCCGGACGGTGTTGAACTCGTTCGCCTTTTCGTCGGGAATGGTGATGCCCAGTTCCTCTTCGATGGCGTACACCAGCTCGTAGGTGTCGAGGCTGTCCGCGCCCAGGTCCTGGCGGAACGAGGAGTCGAGGGTGATCTTCGACTCGTCGATCTCCAGCCGATCGGCGATCAGCTTCTTCATTTTCTCGAATAGCTCGTCCATTGTCTTCCTCCTGACGGGTTTTCGCTAAGCCAGCTCTTCCGGCTTAATGATTTGTTTCCCCTTGTAGAATCCGCACTTGGGGCAGACCCTATGGGGCAGAACACGGTTTCCGCAATTGCTGCACTCGATCAAGTTGGGCGCGCCGAAGCGCATGGTAACGGCCCGCCGTTTTCGCGAACGGGTCTTGGAAATTTTGCCTTTCGGGACAGCCATCTCAAACCAGCCTTTCAGTCGTTTTCGGTGAAGTGTACGAAAAATACCCCATTCGCTTGCGTCCTGTCAACCCGAGGCAGGAGTGCGCCGCGGGGCGCAGGCAGGACCGCGGGAAGCCCCGCTGCAGGCGCCCCGAAGGGCCCTTGCCTACGGCTGCTCGTTCTTGAACTTCTCCTTGAGGGCCCGTTCCACGATGGGGGGGACCATCTCCGAAATGTCCCCACCGAAGATGGCCACCTCTTTCATGCTCGAGGAACGCAGGACGAAGTACTTCTGGTCCGTGGGCATCAGGATCGTCTCGATCTTCGGATTCAACGCCCTGTTCATCATGGAAAGCTCGAACTCGTAGTCGAAATCCGACAGGGCCCGCACGCCCCTGAGGATGATCCGCGCCCCCACGTTCTCCGCGAAGTCGACGATCAGGCCCCGCCAGATCGTTACCTGCACGTTCGCGAAGTCCGCCACCATCGTGGTGATCATCTCGAAGCGCTCCTCGGCGGAGAAGGTGTAGTGCTTGCGCGGATTGTCCGCGATGACCACCTCGAGGTTCTCGAAGATGCTGGAGGCACGCTTGACGATATCCAGGTGCCCGTTGGTGGGCGGGTCAAACGAACCCGGGTAGATTACTTTCACCGGGGAAGTGTACTCAGAAAGCGGGAGGGCGGTCAACAAAGGGGGAAAGATTTTGACAAAACAGGTCGAAGACTATACAATGAATGGCACGGATGAAAATCTGCGGCCTGCTGGCTGTCGCGGTCCTGCTCTGGTCGTGCGCCTCTGGACAGCAGGTCCCGCAAGCTCCAAAGCAGCAGGCGCCGGAGGGGGGAACACCGGCGCAGGAGCCGCCCCAGCCCATAGCAGCCGCGGGAGAGTCCAATGGCGCGGTCACCCCAACGGAAGAGCCCGCCGCAGTGACCCCGGAGGGCGGCTTCGTCGTATCCGAAGAGGTATACACCAGGACCTTCGACGAAATCGAGGAGTTCATCCGGAACCTGAACGACATCATCCACCGGCGCGATTACCAGAGCTGGCTGGCCTATCTTTCTGAGGAGTACATCCGCCGCACGAGCGACCGGGAGTACCTGCTCGAGCAGTCGGAGAAGCCGCTGCTCAAGAAGAGCAACATCCGTCTGCAGAGCCTGCAGGACTACTTCGAGTACGTGGTTGCCCCCAGCCACTCCCGGGCGGCGCTCGAGGACATCGAGTTCATCGACGAGAGCCGCGTCAAGGTAATTTCGTCGATTCGCGGGACGCGTGGTATACTCTACCTGTTAGTCCGTCAGAACGGCGGCTGGAAGATCGGTATTTGGGACTGAAGAGGATTTCAACCTTGTGGAGCGAAGCATGAACAGGATCGTGTTGGCAGCATTTATCGGGGTGGCCGGTCTGGTCGCCGCGAGCACCCTTGGCGCCCAGAGCCGCGACCGGGAACCCACCGTGGAAGAGCTCTACCTGCGGGACATCGAATACCAGGTCCGCCGGGAGCAGGCCTATTCCGACGACCGGGAGCTCAAGATGCTCGTGCTCGACGAGCTGGAGGAGATGATCGAGGGCGGGAGCGTGGACGACCCGGACAAGGTGCAGCCGATCCTCGAGTTCCTCGGCATGGAAGGCACCGTCCGCCGGGTCAAGGAGAACAACCGCCTGGTCAACAACTTTCCGGAGGTGCGCCGCCGGGCGGCAAACCTGCTGGGACGCCTGGGGGGAGAAAAGGCCAAGAATTCGCTCATCACCATTCTCATCGTGGACAACGAGCCCATGGTCAAGGCGGAGGCCGCCTACGGCCTCGGAGTGGTCGGGCTGAACGACTCCAACGAAGCGGTGCAGGCCATCCTCTACGCCATGGAGCAGGAAGACCCGACCATGCCGGACAACAACCTGGCCTACGCCGTGTGCCTGGCACTGGAAAAGATCGCCGAGAAAAACAACGGCTTTGAGCGGCCCGAAGACGCCAGCACGGCCGCGCGCGCGCTGGTGCGCATCGCCCAGGGCAACTACATCAGGACGGTCCGGCGCAAGGCCGTCGACACCCTGGACGTGCTCAAGCGCTACCAGTAG
>JAFGFV010000319.1 GCA_016930895.1 Spirochaetales bacterium
ATCGAGCGGGTCCTGCGCCTGGTCAACATGGAGGGCTTCGGAAACCGTCTCCCACAGCAGCTCTCCGGGGGACAGCGTCAGCGTATCGCCCTGGCGCGGTCGCTGGTCAACGAGCCGGCGGCCCTGCTGCTGGACGAGCCCCTCGGCGCCCTGGATTTCAAGCTGCGGGTGGCCATGCAGAAGGTGCTCAAGGACATCCAGCGCAACGTGGGGATTACCTTCATCTATGTGACCCACGACCAGTCCGAGGCCATGACCATGAGCGACCGCATCGCGGTCATGAAGGACGGCTTTACCCACCAGATCGGCACCCCCGATCAGATCTACAACAGCCCTGCCACTGCCTTCGTGGCCTCGTTTATCGGGGACATGAACTTTCTGCGGGGCACTCTGACCGAGAGCGGCGAGACGGGCTGCACGGTGGAGATCGCCGGCAGGAAGGTCAGGGTTTCCCGGCCCGTGGCCCTCAGGGCCGGGGAGGAGGTGCTGGTCTGCATCCGCACCGAGCGGGTGCTCGTCAACCCCTCCCGGGAGGTGGCCAACACCCTGGAGGCGCGCCTGGAGCGCATCGTGTACCGGGGCACGGACTACGAGATCACCTGCATTTTCGATGGCGCGGAGGTCCGGGCCATCGTGCAGGCCGTGGCGTGGGACGCGAAGCTCGAGGTCGGTGATGCCGTGCGGGTGGCCTGGAGCGAGGCCGACGTGATCGTCTTTCCCGCCTCCGAGGAGAAGGACGTGATCAAGTATAGCGCAGAGGCGGTGTGATGGCCCGCCGCGTGTCCCCTCCCCGGGAGTTCCTGAAGGGAATCCCGATCACGGTCTGGATGCTGGGTCTGGTGCTGGTGCCCCTGGCCTTCACCTTCCTCATGAGCTTCTACACCTCCAGCGGGCTGGAGATCCAGCGCACCCTGTCCCTGGCCAACTACAAGCTGTTCTTCACCGACCCACTGTACAGCCGGATCCTGTTCAAGAGCATGCGCCTGGCCCTGGCCATCTCGGTGCTGTCCATTGCCGCAGCCTTTCCCCTGGCCTACCTGGTCTCCTTCAAGATCCGGCGGGGGCGAAACCTCCTGTTCATGCTCTGCATCATCCCCTTGTGGGTGAGCTACCTGGTGCGGATCATCGCCTGGCGCACGATCCTGGGTAACCGCGGGGTCATCAACTCGGCGCTCCTCGCCCTGGGGATCATCCAGGAACCGATCACGATGTTCCTGTACAACCAGTTCGCCATCGCCATCACCCTGACCTACATCTGCATCCCCTTCGTGTTCATCCCGGTGTACACGGCCCTGGAGAAAATCCCGAGGAATCTCATCGACGCGGCGAGCGACCTGGGAGCCAACGAAGCGCGCACCTTCATCAACGTGATCGTGCCCCTGGCCCTCCCGGGGCTGGTGACCGGCTTCATCTTCTCGTTCATCATCGCCCTGGGGGACTACATCATTCCGCTGCAGCTGGGGGGCACCGAGGGGATCATGTTCGGCAACCTGGTCTGGAGCCAGTTCGGCTTTGCCTTCAACTGGCCCTTTGGGGCGGCTCTCGGCTTTATCCTCTTCATCATCGCCGTGGTGATCCTGGGGCTCACCTCGCGCTACGGAACCACGGAGGGAGGGTTCCTCGGTGAGTAGGCGCGCGGGCAGGCGGGGGCGCGCCCCGGTGCTCAAGCTCTACGGGCTCCTGGTGTTCATCTTCCTGTACTTTCCGATGGTCATCGTGGTCCTGTTCTCCTTCAGCCCCACCCGCACGATCGTGGGCCTGTCGGGCCTGACCCTCAAGTGGTACCAGGAGCTGTTTCGGGACCCCGGGCTCCTGACCGCCTTCTGGCACACGATCCTGATCGGCTTGGCCGCGGTGGCGATCGCCACGGTGTTCGGGACGGCCGGGGCCTTCTTTATCAGCCGGGTGGAGTTCCCGGGCAAGGGGATCTTCCGGGCCCTCGTGATGCTGCCCTTCCTGCTTCCGGGGATTATCATGGGTCTGACCCTGCTGATCTTTTTCCGCAACCTGGGGGTCAAGCTGTCGGCCTTCACGATCCTCATGGGGCACGTGTCCTTTACCACGCCCCTGGTCATGTTCCAGGTATCCAGCCGCCTGGCCCGCATGGGCCCGACCTACCGATGGGCGGCCATGGACCTGGGGGCCACGCCCTTCCAGACCCTGGTCCACGTGACCCTGCCCATGATCCGCACCGCCCTGATCGGGGCGGGTCTGCTGGCCTTCACGGTCTCTTTCGACGAGATCGTGATCTCCTACTTCCTGACCGGCACCTGGATGACTCTGCCGGTGTACATCTACGGGATGCTGCGCTTCGGGCTTTCGCCCAAGGTGTACGCCATCTCCACGATCATCGTGCTCCTGTCCCTGGTGCTGATCATCTTCATGGCCCGGTACACGGGCCGCTCGGCGGAGACCTACCGGGTCCGGAGAAACGAAGAGTGAAGACCGGGATGACCTGCCGCGAACGCCTGCTCGCCGCCTGGAACGGCTCGTCCCTGGACCACGTGCCGCTGACCCTCTGGTGCTTCGGCTTTTCGCCTCCCCCGCAGCTGCGTTGGCGCAAGGACGGCCGGGAGCTGCCGTTCTGGTATTCCTTGCGGATGGAGCACATCCACACCCTGCCGCAGCGGTGGGGGCTGGAGGACGACCTTCGCCGGGCTCGGGCCTGGCTGTCCCTGGGGGTGGACGACGTGTTGGAGGTCTCGGTGCCCTGGGGCATGGATCCGGCCGTCCGCTACACGGACGCGGTCGAGGCCGGAGACCCCCCCGTCCTGGTGCGCAGCTACCAGACCCCGGCGGGGCCCCTGCGCCACGCCGTGCGCCAGACCGGCGAGGAGCAGGCCCCGGGCTGGGTCGTCCAGCCCGATCACGTGCCCCTGTTCGAGGACTTCAACATTCCCCGGGCGGCGGAGCAGGCCGTGAGCTCGCCGGAGGACGTGCCCCGGGTGCGCCACCTCTACCGGGGGCCCGGTGAGGGGGAGGTGGCGTGGTTCCGCGAGCGGATGGCGGCGCTCCTGCCCGGCGCCCGGGAGCTCGGGGTGCCGATCCAGGCGTGGTCGGCCTTTGGCATGGACGCGGCGGTGTGGTTGGCCGGCACGGAGAAGGCGATCCTGATGGCCCTGGATCAGCCCAAGGCCTTCGGCGAGCTGATGGACATCATCGCCGAAGCGGACCTGGGCCGCACGGAGCTGGCTGCGGCCGCCGAGGGGGTCGACCTGGTCGTGGAGAGGGGCTGGTACTCCTCGATCGACTTCTGGTCCCCCGATCTCTTCGAGGCCTACGTGTATCCCCACGTGGCGGAGCTGGCTGCCGTGGTGCATCGCCACGGCAAGAAGTTCGCCTACGTGATGACCACGGGGGTGGAGGTGCTGGGGCCCCGCCTGGCCGA
>JAFGFV010000320.1 GCA_016930895.1 Spirochaetales bacterium
CTGGGTGACCTCGCGGACCACGTCCTCCACGAACAGGGGGTGATCGAAGGCCCGCTCGGTGATGTGCTTCTCGTCCTCCCGCTTGAGCAGGGTGTAGACCTCGCTGGAGCCGGACTGCTCCACCAGGCTGATCAGGTCTTCGATCCAGAAGAACTTCCTGAACAGGAGCTTGACCCGCACGATGCCCCGCTGGTTGTGGGCGCCCCGGTCGCTGATTTCCAAGGAGCAGGGGCAAACCGTGGTGATCGGCACCTCCACGCCCACGTAGAAGTGACGCTTGTGGTCGCCGACCTCGCCGATGTATTCGCAGGTGTAACCCATCATGCTCCGCTCCCCGGACACCGGGGCCTTCTTTTCCACGAAGTACGGGAAGGACACCTCGGCATATGCCCGCCGGGCGTCGAGGGAAGAGCGGATCTCTTCGAGCATGTCCATGAAGTTGTGCATCGAGATGTCCACGTAGTACTGGTTGACTACCTCGATGAAGCGGCTCATGTGGGTGCCCTTGAACTCGTGCGGCAGGTCCGCGTACAGGTTGATGGTGGCCACGGTGGCCTGGGTGCGATTTCTCTTGTCCAGCACCGTGATCGGGTAGCGGACGTGCTTGACCCCGACCTTCTGGATCTCGATCTCCCGCTCGTCTCGGCGGCTCTGCACGTCGATCATATGTCCGACTCGTCCGCGACCTGGTCGAAGGAGAATTGCACGGCCTGGTAGGCCTTGCGCAGCTCAGTGACCTCCTCCCCGACGTACTTGCCGTCGATCAGGCAGCGCTTGAACAGGCGGGCGATTTCGCCCATCTCCGGCTCCTTCATCCCCACCCGTGTCATTTCCTGCACCCCCAGGCGGATACCCGCCGGGTTGGCCACGTTTTCGAGGGGTTCGTTCGGGAGCAGGTTCATGTTCAGGATGATGTTGTTGTCCTTCAGGTGCCGGGCCACCTCGTCCCCGCCCCCGAACTCCATCACATCCACCGCGAGCTGGTGGCTTTCCGTGAACCCGAACTCCGGCGCTGCCACCTTGAAGCCCAGGGAGTGGAGCTCCTTGCCGAGCTCCTTGGCGTTGGCGACCACCTGCCGCGCGTAGGTGTGCCCGAACTCCATCATCTCGTAGGTGGTGACGGCCAGGGGCACCAGGGTGTCCAGGTGGTGGTTGGAAGAGGAGCCCGGGAAGGCCCCCTTGTCGATCTTGCGCCATTCCCCTTCTCCGACGTTGCTCAGCACGATCCCGCGCTGGGAGCCGAAGAAGGTCTTGTGCACGCTCCCCGTGATGAGCAGGGCCCCCTCGCGCAGGGGGTCCTGGAAGCATCCTCCCGCGATCAAGCCCAACACGTGGGCGGCGTCGTACAGGACGGCCACTTCCTGGTTTCGGCACGCTTCCACCAGCTCGTGGACCGGCTCCGGAAAGAGGAAGAGGCTCTTGCCCAGGATCAGGACCTTGGGGGACACGGCCCGGATCAGCTCGACGGTCCGTTCCACATCGATGTGGTAACCGTCGGCGGTGAGCGGAAAGTTCACGATGTTGGCGGTGTACTTGCCCACCGAGCCCACCCGATGGTGGCTGATGTGCCCGCCGCCGGGAGTCGAGTTCACCATGACCACGTCCCCCGGACGGATGTAGCGGCTGAACACCGCGTCGTTGGCGACCGTGCCGCTGATCGGGCGCACGTCCACCTGGCGGCAGTGAAAGAGGGTCTTCAGGTTCTTTTTGACCCGGGCTTCGACCTCGTCGATGATCTCCGTGCCCTGGTAGTAGCGCTCCCCCGGGTGACCCTCGGCGTACCGGTGGGCAAAATCCGAACCCATCACTCCCCGGGCGCGCTCGCTAAGCACGTTCTCGCTGGCGATCAGGTTCAGGGTGCTGGAGCGCCACGCGTTCTGCCGGCGCACCAGCTCCTCGATCTGGGACACATTCCGTTCGTACATGGCTGCTTCCCCGCTCGTTGCGACGATTTCAAGCCGGCCCCTGAGGGCCAACCCACCATACAGATTCGCTCCGGGGGCGTCAAGCAACGCGGCCCCATCGGCAGCCCCGCCGGCGCCTCATCACCGCCACCGGCCTTGCCGGAGAAACTATCTCCCGGAGTGCTCCCGGTCAAAGCTGCGGATCTTCTCTAACACGTGGGCGCGGGCCTCCTCGTAGATCTGGCCGATCGCCGGGTCACGGAAGTTGAAGACCCTCTCCTCGAAGCTGGTCGACTCCAGGCGGCCGAACAGCCGGGCCTCCGCCTCCTCGATGCTCTTGCCGTAGATGTGATAGGAGTCCGCCTGCCAGTTCAGGCGTCCCAGCTCGACGCGGCGGCCCGAGCGCCGGGCGATCTCGTCGGCCACCAGCGCCCGGTTGAAATGCGTGAAGCCGAACATGTTCATGAAATTCGCCCCCCAGGCGTCGTTGGAGCGGAAGCGAACGTTGCAGTTGAGCCACCCGGTGCCCTCCTCGTCGTAGAGCAGCCGGTACCAGAGGGACTGCAGGCAGGGGGGGTCGTAGCAGTCGAAGTCCAGGTTCGGCATCCAGGTGATCATCTGCGCCTGGCGGGTGTACGGCTGGGCCACCAGCTTTTCCACCACCTTCTCGATCTGGTCGATCCTGAAATGCCCCGCCTCCGCCGACCCCGCCCCACGGCGCTCCTTCCAGCTCCCCCAAGCGGCGAGCCGTCCGTGATAGGTGTACTCCCAGCGGGTGTCCTCGGGATCGTTCATGTTCTTGACCCAGTGGTCCTTGGCACCGGCCAGCTCCATCACGTACTCCTGGAGGTCCTCGATCCCCCCGGGAAAGGCCTTGTGGATCATCGGGTC
>JAFGFV010000321.1 GCA_016930895.1 Spirochaetales bacterium
CCCGGGTAGAAGATCTTGTTGACCCCGCCGAGGGCGGCCATGGTCAGGGTCTGGGTCTTCTCGTACCCGGCCTGGAAATCCAGGAGCTTGGAGTCCGTGGCCGAAGCAGTGCCGCGACAGGGGACGTCGTAGAAGTGGGCGATTTGGGCACTGGCCACGTTGATCAGGCCCATCTCCACGGCCCCGATGGCGATTCGGCCCACCCGCATGTCCATGATCGACCCGCAGGTGCCGTACCACACGGGATTGCCGGGATTGGCCAGCTGGATGATCGCAATGGCACTGGTCACGTCGGCGGTCTGCTGGGCCAGCAGCCCCGCCAGGGTGACTGGGGAGGTCGCTCCGGCCTGGGGCTCGGAGGTCACGTCGATGGGCAGGCCCCAGCGGGCGAACTCCAGGGCCCCCTCCATCTGGTCGCGGTCGTGGTGCAGGGGCGCCACGGGGTTGTCCGTGGTGAAGGTGTAGGGCCTGCGCCGCAGCTCCTCCTCGCCGCCGGCCACGGCCGCCACCATGCGGAGGCAGTCCTCGGCCATGATCCGCTCTCGGGAGGTGGCCTTGATCGGCTTGGAGGAGTTGCGCACCGACTCGAGGTACCCGTAGACGTGGGTGGCCCGGATCGGCACTCCGTCGATCTGGGGCATGATGGCCCCGGAATGAAGGAGGTGGTAGCCGGGCAGGGCGTCGGCCAGCTTGACCAGCTCCCCGACGTCCGCGAGGGTCGTGCGGTGCGTCCCGCCGGGCTGCCCGGCAGGGCCGTGGTCAAAGCAGTTGAGCCGTCCGATCATGGGCTCGTAGTGGAGGCTCCGCGTGGAGACGTGGATCGACGCCTTCGCCCTGCGGGCGTGAACCGTAAACGACGACGGGGCCTGCCGGAGAGCCTCCTCGACGATGTGCGAGGGGATCCGGCAGATCATGCTCTCCTCGTCGACCACGGCCCCCGCCTTGTGCAGAAGCTCCCGGGCCGCCGGAGCCTTGACCAGGACCCCGGTGTTCCAGAGGATCTCCATCGCCGCCTGATGGATCGCATAGATCTGCTCATCGGACAGCACCTCGAGCTGAGGCCGAAACTCCATGGCCGCTCCTCCGCGTTCGCCTTTCGATCGCTGTCTCCGCAGGGCCGCGCTCCGGACCCCGCAGGGTCCGGACCAGCCGCCGGGAAACAGGCACCAATCTTAGGGAGATTCGCCGGGTTCTGCAAGAGCGCTGCAGGGGGAGTGGAAGGGACCGGGTGGAAAGGGCCGCGGAGAGGCGGGCAGGGCGGATCGCGCCCCCGAGAGCCAACGAGAATGGCCCCCGGGGGGCAACCGCCGGGGGCCTCTGTGGGTCTTGGGGAAAAGCGGATCCTCTAGAACAGGCCCTGCACCTTGCCGGTCTTGGTGTCCACGTCGATGCCCCGGAAGGCCGGGTCCGAGGCCGTGCCGGGCATGAGCTTGATCGCCCCTGCCACGGGGACCACGAAACCGGCGCCGCCGTAGATCAGGATGTCCCGGATGGGGAGGGTCCAGCCCTTGGGCCGCCCCTTGATGGCCGGATCGTGGGACAGGCTCAGGTGGGTCTTGACCATGCAGGTTCCGAGCTTGGACAGCTCCTTGTCCGCCTCGATGGCCTTGGCCTTGACTTCCGCCTCGGGGGTATAGCTGACACCGTCGGCCCCGTAGACCTCCCTGGCAATCAGCTCCACCCGCTTGCGCAGCGGGGTATCGTCGCTGTAGAGGAAGTCCAGCTTGGGCTCGTGCTCGCAGGCCTCCACGACCGTCTCGGCCAGCTCGACGGCTCCTTCGCCGCCCTTCTCCCAGTGCTTGCTCACCGCCACCCGGGCTCCGATGGCCTCGGCGCGCTTGCGGATCGCGGCCACCTCCTCGTCGGTGTCCGTGTAGAAGTGGTTGATGCACACCACCGGAGAGATCCCGCTCTTCTTGACGGTCTCGATGTGCGCGAGCAGGTTCTCGACCCCCTTCTCGACCAGGGGGACGTTCTTCTCGGTGTAGGCCTTGTCCAGGGGATGGCCGGGCACGACCTTGGGTCCGCCGCCGTGCATCTTGAGGGCCCGCACCGTGCAGACGATGACCGAGGCGTGGGGCTTGAGGCCGCTGAAGCGGCATTTCAGGTTCCAGAACTTCTCGAAGCCGATATCCGCGCCGAAGCCGCTCTCGGTGACGTGGTAGTCCGCCAGCTTGAGGCCTACCCGGTCGGCGATGATCGAGCTCTGACCGATGGCAATGTTGGCGAAGGGCCCGGCATGGACCAGCACCGGCTGCCCCTCCACGGTCTGCATGAGGTTGGGGTTGATGGCCTTGACCATGAGGGCGGTCATGGCGCCGTCGACTTCCAGGTCCCCGGCGGTGACCGGCTTGCCGGACTTGTCGTAGGCCACCACGATCTTGCCCATCCGCTCCCGCATGTCCGCGAGGTCCCGGGCCACGGCCAGAATGGCCATGATCTCGGAGCTCACGGTGATCTGGAAGCCGCTCTTCATCATGAAGCCGTCCATCTTGCCGCCCAGCCCGATCACGATCTCCCGCAGGGCCTGCGCGCAGAAGTCGATGCTCCAGCCCATGGCTATGTTGCGAGGATCGATGTTCAGACGCTTGAGGTTGCGCTTGCCCAGGGCCGCATCGTCGTAATTGAACTCGTGCTGCAGCCGGCTGGTCAGGGCCACCATGGCCAGGTTGTGGGCGTTGGTGATGGCGTCGATGTCCCCCGTCAGGCCGAGGGAGAAGTCCGTGAGAGGGATGCATTGGGCCAGGCCGCCGCCGGCGGCAGAGCCCTTGATGTTGAAGGTGGGACCCCCGGAGGGTTGGCGGATCGCGCCGATGACCTTCTTGCCGATTCTGCCGAGCCCTTCGACGAGGCCCATGGAGGTGGTGGTCTTGCCTTCCCCGAGAGGGGTGGGGGTGATGGCGGTGACTTCGATGTACTTGCCGTCCTTCCGGTCCTTGAGGCGCTTGAGGATGCTCATGTAGTCGATCTTGCCCACGTAGTGGCCGTAGGGCAGCAGCTCCATCTTGTCCAGCCCCATCTCTTCGGCCAGTTGATTGACGGTCTTCATGTGGCCTTCGGCGGCCTCGGCGATTTCCCAATCCTTCATCTTGGTCGGATCCAGCTTCTGCATTCCAGCCTCCAGTATTTGTGAGTTTGCTCGCGAAGTGCACGGGCAGCATAGTGGCACATCCGCGGATCTGTCAAGTTTTGCCTGGGAATTATGTCTTGCCCCGGGAGCCAATCCTTGGCCGGGAGCCAATCCTTGGCCGGCAGCCATTTCTTGGGCCGGAACGATCAGGGATGCGCGGCGGAGGGGCCGGCCTGGCGCCTGCGATACTCCTTGGGGCTGATTCCCGCTTGGCGGCGGAACACCTTGCTGAAGTAGCTCTGGTCGTTGAATCCGCATTCGAGTGCGATCTGGCTGATGTTCAGCCCGGTCTCTTCGAGCATCGAGCAGGCCCGCTCGTAACGGAAACGGTTGAGCAGCTCGGTGAAGGTGTTGCCGGTTCTCTGGTGAAACACCTTGGAGAAGTAGCCGTAGGACATATTGCAGGCCCGGGCCACCTCGTCCCTGGACACGGGGTGGTCCAGGTTGTTCTTCATGTATTCGATGGCCAAGGCGATGGAATCCGGGGGCACCGGGGCAATCTGGGTCAGGCTCGTGGAGATAAAATCCTCCAGCCAGCGGGTCAGCCAGTGGCTGAGCTCGACGTCGGTCTTGATCTCGTGAAAGTCCTTGAGGTAGGAGCTGTTGACGCCCAAAAGGTTCCGCGGGTCGGCCCCTCGGTCGACCGCGGTGCGGTACATCAGCACCACCATCTCCAGCACCAGGGTCTTGAGGACCTCCAGGTCCTCGCGTTCCAGGCTGTAGATCCGGATCAGGATGCGGTTGATGATGGCCCGCGCGCGCTGCTTGTCCCCCCTGTGGATCGCAGCCAGCAGGCCGAACTCCTCCTGCAGGTAGATCTCCCGGGAGCCCTGATAGAGATTGCGCTTGGCCGTGTGAATGGCCTCGGCCTTGGACGCGTGGGTTCGTCCCTGCTCGCGGTGGAGCTTCATCAGGCTGGCGTTGCAGATGTTGAGCTCGCTCGCGAGCTCCAGCAGGGTCCAGGCCGCCTGCCCCACGACTCCACCGCCGGCCTGACCTCCCGAATCCGGCCGCGCGGCGGAGAAGAGGCCTCCGACGGCCTCACTGTTGAGACAGATCGGCACGCACCACGCGTACAGTCCCTCGTCGTCCAGGTCGATCGACGGCTCGCCCCAGCGGACGGACTCGGACACCATCCGGTCCAGCTTGAGGCCGCGTTCCTCTGCCCGGGCCCAGGGGTAATAGGAGCAGCGGTCCAGCTCACAGACGGATCCGTCGAACACGGCCAGGCCGAAGCGGGTCTCCCGCAGGTAACGCTCGGCGAGCTGCTCGTAGCGGGACACCGGGGCAATGGAGCGCCAGGAAGTTGCCATCGAATTCACCTTCAACTATACTCGATCTGCGGAAAGACGTTAACACCAAATTACCCAAAAAAGAGCTCAATTTTCCAGCCCACTTCTGGGCGTTCTGGTATACTGCCGCCACATTCACTCACGAGGAGGACAGTAGTGGTTTCTTTGAATGCACTCTCCGAGGCTTTGCAGAAGGGCAAGGCCGACGAGGTCAAGAATCTGGTGAGCCAGGCTCTGGACGAGAAGATGGACCCCAAGAAGGTTCTCGACGAAGGACTGATCGCCGGCATGGACGTGATCGGCGGCCGGTTCAAGAGGAACGAGATCTACATCCCCGAGGTCCTGATCGCCGCCCGGGCCATGCATGCCGGCATGGCGATCCTCGAGCCGATCCTGACCAAGAGCGGCGTCAAGATGATCGGCAAGCTGGCCATCGGCACGGTCAAGGGCGACCTCCATGACATCGGCAAGAACCTGGTTGCCATGATGTACAAGGGCGCAGGCTTCGACGTCATGGATCTGGGCGTCGACGTGGCCCCGGACAAGTATGTCCAGGCTGCGGTCGATGGGGCCCAGCTGGTGGGCCTCTCGGCTCTGCTGACCACGACGATGGTGCAGATGAAGTCCGTGGTCGAGAGCCTCAAGGAAAAGGGAAGCAGCGCCAAGATCATCGTGGGCGGCGCCCCCGTCACGCAGAACTACGCGGACGAGATCGGCGCTGCCGGCTACGCTGCCGACGCGGCCAGCGCCGTGGAGATCGGCAAGGCCCTGCTCAAGTAGCCGCGCCGCGGGTCGACCGCGGGCAGCCAGGACGAGCGACGGACGGCCCCCCCGGGGGCCGTCCGCTTCAATTTCCCGCCCGTTGCTTTCCCCGCCGGTGAGGCTACCCCTTGAAGGTGTAGAGGTAGTCGTCGATCTGGACGGTGCCCACGTAGGAATACTCCCCCTTGCCGAAGTCGTAGACCAGGACCGCGTCCAGGAGGTAGGTGCCTTCGCACTCTCCGGCGACCTTCCACTCTCCATCGAAGCTCATGCTCAGGGTTGTGGGCGTGCCTTTGACGAAGGTGATCACCAGCGTGGAGGTGAGGGTCCCCGACACCAGGGATCCCTCGTGCCCGGGAGGCACGAAATCCGTGAGGGTCACCTCGAGAGTGCACGACCAGGTTCCGTCCTCAGGCGGCGGCAGTTCGTCGCATTCCACGAGCCAGACCAGCAGTCCCGCCGGAGGATCGGGCAGGAGGACGCCCCGCGCGCTCGCGCTCTTGTACGAGTCGGTGGGTGAGCTTCCCTCGACGCTCTGCATCACGGCCTTGGCCAGCTCCACCTCGTCCTGGTAGCCCAGCGCGCAGCCGCTGAACAGCGACGCGCCCAGGACCAGGAGCGCCCCTGCTATCAGCACGTTCCTGTTCATCGCACCTCCTTGCCCGTGGGCGGCCGTGCCGCACCCGGGAACCCTATATCCATCATTGTAGCACGCGGCATCGAAGACGTCCGCCCCCGATCGGCGCTCCCGGGGAGTCACTGCGGCGGAGCAGCGCTTGCATTCGCCCCGGCTTGCCCGTACTGTGGAGCCATGAAACCCTGGTATGCCCTCCTGCCCCTCACCCTCGGCCTTCTCGCGGTCTCCTGCCTCGGGAACCTGGGCCGCGCGCGGCCCGCGGAAGACCCCTTCCGCGGCCGGGGCCCGCTGGTGTTTCCGGAAGACCTGCAGGGCCGTGAGGTTCCCGCCGAGCAGGCCTTCCGGGTCGTCGAGTACGCCCCCGCTGGGGCCGCGTCGGCTGCGGCCGCGGTGCCGTGGGAGAACCTGGAAGGAGGGCTGTGGGTGCTCTTCAACGAGCCGGTGGTGCCCCTCGGCCAAACCGCCCCGACGGCCCCGGTGGCGGCCATCAGCCCCCCGGTGGAGGGCACGTGGCGCTGGTACGGCTCGCGCCTGCTGGCCTTCGAACCCGGCGGCAGCTCCGAAGCCGGCGGGAGCCTCGAGCCGGCGACGCAGTACCTGGTCAGCCTGGACCCGGGGCTCCGCTCCCTCTCGGGGCAAACACTGTCCGGCATGAACGCCTTCCACTTCCGCACCCCTGCCCTCGAGCTCGTGTCCCTGAGCCCCTCCGGGGAGGACGTGCCCCCCGAGGAGTGCCGGGAGCTGCGGGTCACCTTCAACTTCCCGGTGGAGCTGGAAACCATCCTGCCCTCGCTCCGCCTGGAGGCGTCCGCAGTCCCGGCCGGTCAAAGGATCCCTGGCGGAACCTCGGCCGGCGAGGCGCCGAGCCGGGAGGGGCGGATGCCCCGCGGGCGCCGGGTGGCCTCCCGGGCCGTTTACGACCCAGAGCTCGCCGGGGATGACCTGCTCGCCCGCCGCGTGCTGGTCCTGACACCCCGGCGGGAGCTGCCATGGGACTCCCGGGTCACCCT
Organism: Spirochaetales bacterium; assembly: GCA_016930895.1. Next base: position 6,832 of record JAFGFV010000321.1, read on the forward strand.
GCGGCTCCAGGCCGGGGCGCGGCCCGCCCCGGGGACCTACGGGACCGAGACGGAGCAGAGCCTGGGCTTCACGACCCTGCGCCCCTTCGCCCTGGTCAGGGGCGAGGTGTACACGTGGCTGCCTTCGGCGGGGGCCGGCCTGGTGTTCAACCACCCGCTCGAGGCCGAGCGGGCGGCTTCCTTCATCGAGGTCGACCTGCCGGGCTACGACCTGCACGGCAATCTGGAGGTCTACGGGGCCGTGGCGGAGCTCACGAACCTGCCCGTGCCCTTCGAGAGCTCCTTCGGAGTGCGGGTTCGCGCGGGGCTGCAGGACCTCTACGGCCAGAGGCTCGCCGAGGACCTGGAGATCGAGCTGGAGGTGGGCCCGGCTCCGGCCTATGCCCGCCTGCGCGCCGAGGGCGACCGGCTCCTGGAGGCGGGCTTCCCTCCGACGGTGGCCGTGGAGTTCCAGAACGTGCTGGAGGGGGGCTACAGCGCCGGCCCGCTGGCCCATCCCTTCCTGCCGGTCCCGGAGGGTCGCTTCGAGCCCTATCCGGTGGACTCTTTACCCCGGAACACCCGGCTGTTCCGGCTCCTGGACCTCTCGCCGTATCTGAACGAGGAGGGCAGGGGAAGCGCCTACGCGCGCTGGCGCTTCAGGGTGCCGGACCCCTGGTCCGAGGAGCCGTACACCCTGTCGGGAGAGCTGCGGCTGCAGGTCACCGACATCGGCCTGGGCGCGCATCTGGCCCCGAACCGGATCACGGTGGACGTCGCCTCCCTGGCCACCGGCGCCCCCATCCCGGGGGCCGAGGTGCTCCTGCGGGATTCCCAAGGGGAGTGGAAGAGGGGGCGGAGCGACGCCGGGGGGCTCTGCTCGTTCGATTTCGAGCCCGGAGAGCTGTCCCGGCGTCTGGCCGGGCAGGAGGAGAGCCTCGAGATCGAGGTGCAGCACGGCCGGGACCGGCTGGTCTTCCGGCCCGCCGACTCCCCGTCACGTAATTGGAACTACCACGGTCTGCTGAGGGCGGAGACACCCCGTCCCGCCACCTACCTGGTCTCCGACCGGGGGATCTACCGGCCCGGGGAGACCCTCGCCTACTTCGGCATCGACCGGGACGTGGCCGGGGGCCGCCTGCAGGTCCGCGAGGGCCCCTACCAGGTGCGGCTGCAGCGCGGCTGGTACGGCGACGCGGTGGTGGCCCAGGCCGCCGGGCGTCTGAGCCCCTCCGGGCGCTTCTGGGGGCAGTTCGTGCTGCCGGAGGAGCTGGAGCCGGACGAGTACCTGCTGGTGTACAGCAGGTCTGGCGAGGAGCACCGGGAGATGGTGCCTGTGCGCATCGCCATGTTCCGTCGGGTAGGTTTTGCCGTGGACCTCGATCTTCCCGGCGGGGAGCGCTACATGGGCGAGCGCCTGGAGGCGCGTTTCTCCGGGAGCTACCTGGCCGGAGGGGAGGTCGCCCGGGGCCGCTGGAGCTACTGGTGGATGCGGCGCCCGGTCCCCTATGCCCCCCCGGACCCCGAGGGCGCGTATCGGGGCTTTCGCTTCGGAGACTTCCCGGTGCCCGGCGCCTACGACGAGGACTACGGCTACTACGCCGAGGACCTGTCCGCGGCCGAGGGGGCCCTGGCTGGCTCCGGGGTGGTGCCGGCGGTGCAGGAGCTGGCGGACGGCCGGCCCGGCCGGGTGTACCGGTACGAGCTGACCGCCACCATCGAGGACCTGGACCGCCAGGCCGTGTCCAGGAACGCCGGCGTATCGGTGTTCACCTCGTCGCTCCTGATCGGGGCACGCCTGGCCGCGGGGCCGGGAGCGGAGCAGCCCCTGTATTTCGTCGAGGCCGGGAAGCCTTTCACCCTTCAGGCCTGCTGGGTGCGCCCGGACGGCTCCCCCTACGGGGGCGGCGAGGCAGCGGGTCAGGCGCCCCCGCCCCTGAGCGTGCGCCTGCTCCGGGAGGAGTGGAAGATGGTCCGGGAGCGGTCCATCGGCGGCCGGATCGACACCCGCTGGCTGCGGGAGGAGATCGAGGAGGGGCGTTTCGTCCTGGAGGCCGCGCCGGGAGGCGACGCCCGGGGCCGCGTGCTCGCGACCCGCGAGGTGCGCGCCGCCCAGGTGGGCTCCTACATCCTGGAGCTGCGGGGGGCCGACCGCGAGGGCCGGGAAGCCCTGACCCGGGTGGATTTCTACTCCACCGGCAGCGCCAACGTGTTGTGGCGCCGGGGGGATGAGCGGCGGATCGATCTGGTGGCCGACCGTCCCTCCTATGCGCCCGGCGAGCGGGCCCGACTGCTGATCAAGAGCCCCCTGGAGGGAGGAACCTACCTGCTGACCGTGGAGAGGGAAGGGATCCTGGAGGAGCGCCTCCTGCGCCTGGACGGTACCACCGAGACGGTGGACGTGGAGATCCGGGAGGAGCACGTGCCGGTCCTGTACGTGAGCCTCTCCAGCCATACCGGGCGCACGGCGTCCCCCCCCGGCTCTCCGGACGAGCCCGACCTGGGCAAACCCCGAGGGGTCTTTGGGATGATCTCGCTGCGGGTGGAGGCCGAAACCCGCCGGATCGAGCTGGAGCTCGAGAGCTCCCGCGCCAGTTACCGCCCGGGCAGCGAGGCGCGCTTGCGCGTGCGGGCCACCCGGGGCGGGCTTCCCCTCCAAGGGGCCGAAGTGTTGGTGGTGGCCGCGGACCGGGGGGTGCTCGACCTGATCGATTACCACCTGGCCGACCCGCTGGAGCTCTTCTACGCCCCGTACCGCTTCGCCCACGGGGTGTCCCACTACGACAGCCGGGACCTGCTGATCGACCCGGTGGTGTGGAAGCCGGAGGACCTGCCCGGAGGCGACAAGGAAGGGCAGGAGCCGGGCGGGGGGCCGGTCGGGGTCCGGCGGGACTTCCGGGCCACCGCCTTGTTCGAGCCGGGGCTGCGCACCGACGCCCGCGGGGAGGCTACCGTACGCTTCCGGCTTCCGGACCAGCTGACCCGTTTTCGGGTGACCGCGGTGGCGGTCGACGGGGAGCACGTCGGGCTGGCGGAAGAAGAGCTGGTGGTCCAGAACCCCCTCAACGTGCGTCCCGCCCTGCCGCGAAGCCTGCGGGTAGGGGACCGGGCCCGCGCCGGGGTGGTGGTCACCAACCTCGAGCCGGGCCCGCAGGGGGTGAGGGTGCGACTGGAGTCCGAGCTCCTGGCCGCCGGCGCGGAATCCGAGCTGACGGCCACCCTGGCTCCCGGGGAAAGCCGGGAGCTGGCCTTCCCCCTAGAGGCGACCCGTGCCGGCCCGGCATTCCTGCGGTTTCGCGTGGACAGCGAGGTGCTACGGGAGGCCCTGGAGACGCAGGTGCCGGTCAAGGCGGGCAGCGTGAGCGAGACCTTCACCGTGATCGGCCAGACCGACGGCTCGGCCCAGGAGGCACTCGCCCTTCCGGAGGGGTTTCTCGGCGTTCCCGGGGAGGGGCTCACCGTCCGCCTGGACTCGACCCTGGCCTCTTCGCTCACGGAGGCCATCGCCTTCCTCGACCTGTACCCCTACGACTGCCTGGAGCAGCGCACGAGCAAGCTCCTGGCCCGGGTGCTGTACGACTGGCTGCCGGAGGAACCGCGGCGGGAAGGGGAGGGCGTGGCTGCTCGGGGGATACAGGAGGAGCTCGCCGTTCTGGAGGCCTACCAGAACGACGACGGGGGCATGTCCTTCTGGCCCGACCCGGGGTTCCGCCGCTCCGGGTATTACGTGAGCCTGCGGGCGGCCCACCTGCTGCACCTGGCCGCAGAGGCCGGCTACGACGCGGACGCGGTCCTGGACCGGGAAGCGCTGGTACGCTACCTGGAGGAGCGCTACGAGAAACAGGGGCGCTACCTGCAGGCCTACGCCCTGTACGTTCTCGCGCTGCACGGGCGGAGGGTATCGGCGCAGGCCGGTCTTCTTCTTCAGCACCCGGACCTGGGCCTGGCCGAACGGGCCCTGCTCGCCCTGAGCTACCTGGCGGCCGGCGAACGGGCCGGGGCGGAGCGCCTCCTGACGGAGCTGCGCAACCACTACCGGGTGGGCACCCGCTCCGTGATCCTGGTGGAGCCTCAAGCATCCTGGACATATTATGGAGGAGATCTCCAGGCCAAGGCCCTGCTCCTGATGCTGTACAGCCGCCTGGACCCGGACTCCCAGATCCGGCAGGCGCTGGCGGATGACCTGCTGGCATCCGCCCGCCGGGGGTACTGGGTCAACACGAGCAACACGGGCTGGGTGCTGCAGGGCTTTGCCGAAGCCATCCGGGCCGGCGGAGACCGGGCCGCCGAGTTTGCCGCCGAGGTGCGCCTCGGGGAGTCCGTGCTGGTCCGGGAGCGCTTCTCCGGCATGTCCGCGGCCCCGGTGGAGACGCGCATCGGGCCGGAGCTCCTCGAGGAGATCGCCGCCTCGGCGGCTGAGGGCGGAGTCTCGGGGGCCCTCCCCCTCGGCCTGAGCAAGGAGGGGCGGGGGCGGTTGTACTATGCCCTGTCCCTGCGCTACGCCCTGGCCGCGGAACGGGTCGCGGCCAGGGAGGAAGGCATCGGGTTGTTCACCGAGGTCCTCGATCCCCAGGGGCGGCCGGCAGGGGAACCCCTGGAGCTCGGGCAGGTGTACACCCTCCACGGGGTCGTGTACTCCAACCGGGACCGGGATTTTCTGGCCCTGCGGGTGCCCCTGCCCGCGGGAGCCGAGGCCCTGGACGGCTCCCTGGCCACGACCCAAAGCCTTCCCCCGCGGGGGGTCGAAGACGACGGCCAAGACGGATACGCTGCCGGCCCCTGGTACGACCGGCCGGTTCAGCGCGTCTACGACGACGAGGTGCGCCTGTTCTACGACCGCTTTCCGCGGGGCAAGCGGGAGTTCACCTTCCTGTTCCGCACGACCACCCCGGGGGTGTACACCCTGCCTCCCGCCACGGCGGAGCTGATGTACGAGCCGGAGGTATTCGGGCGCACGGCCGGAGGGGAGGTCCGCATTGAGCCGTGAGGCCGTGGGGGGCCGCGGGCGCGGCCCCCGCGGCGCACGCTGCGGGCCGGGCGCACGTCTGCGGCTCCTGCTCCTGTTGCTGGCGCCGGCCCTGGTCACGGCGGGTTTCCTGTACCGCCCGGTCCCGGGCCTGGAGGGCCTGCGCCGGGACCCGGCGGGCACGCTCATTACCGATCGCCACGGGGAGCCCCTGGCCTGCCTGCCCGGTCCCGAGGGGGCTTTCCAATGGGAGCTGTCCCGGGAGGACGTTTCCGCGGAAACGCGGCGAATCTTTCTCCGGGTCGAAGACCGCCGGTTCGACCACCACCCGGGGGTGGACCTGCTGGCGGCGGCGCGGGCAGCGGCGCTCAACCTGGCCTGCGGTCGGACGGTCTCGGGGGCTTCCACGATCTCGATGCAGCTCGCCCGGCTGGTGCGCCCGCACCGCGGGGGCCTTGGGGGCAAGCTCGCGGAGGCCCTGACCGCGGTGCGCCTCGAGGCCCAGTTGGGTAAGCGCGAGGTCCTGCGCCTGTACCTGAACCACCTCCCCTTCGGGCGCAACACCGTGGGCCTGGGCGCAGCGGCGGTCCGTTACTTCGACCGGCCGGTCGCGGAGCTGACCCCCGCCCAGCTCCTGATCCTGGCCACGATCCCCCGCGCTCCTGCCCGTTATGACCCCTTCGCGGCTCCGGCGGCCGTGCTGGAGCGGGCCGCCGCGCTGGGCCCGGGAGTGGGGGTGTCGCGGCAGGAGCTCGTGCTGGCCCTCGCCTCCTGCCGGCGGGGCGAGCCGCCGGCGGTCGCCCCTCACTTCGTGCGGATGGTGACGGAGGGCCTGGACCCGAACGGGACCGAGGCTGTCCGGGTGATCACCACTCTGGATGCCGGGCTCTACCGGGAGCTCCGCCGGGTGGTCCGGGAGGAGCTCGCCCGAAGCGCCAGGGTGGGGGCTGCGGGCGCCGCGGGACCGGTGGTCGAAGACGCGGGGGCCCTGGCCCTGGGCAGCCAGGGGGAGGTGCTGGCCTGGGTCGGCTCCCCGCGGGAGGATGTCTTTCTCGACGCGGTGACCATCCGCGCCTCCACCGGCTCGACCCTCAAGCCTTTCCTGTACGCCCTGGCCCTGGAGAAGGGCTACAACGCCGCCTCCCTCCTGCCGGACCTGCCACTGAGCTTCGGGATGACCGAGAGCTACCGCCCTGCGAACTTCGACCGCAAGAGCCGGGCGGCGGTGCGGCTGCGCACGGCCCTGGCCAGCTCGCTCAACGTCCCGGCGGTCCACCTGCTGTCGCGCCTGGGCCTTGAGGAGTTCGTGGAGCTGTGCCGGCGCCTTGGGTTTGGCTTCCCCGAGGACGCCGCGGCCCGCTACGGCCTCGGCGCGGCGATCGGCAACGCCGACGCGACCCTGCTCGAGCTCACCCGGGCCTTCAGCGTGTTCCCGAACCGGGGCGTGCTCCAGCCGTTGCGGCTGGTGCGGGGGTGGGTGGCGGCCGACGGGAGCCTGCGCAACGGGGCCCCCGGGGACTGGGGTCAGGATGCCCTGGGGCCTGCCGATGCCCCGCGGCGGATCTTTCGGGAAGACACGGCCTGGCTGATCGGGGACATCCTGTCCGACCCTGCCGCCCGGGCCACGGGGTTCGGGGCTTCCTCCCGGTTCAACCGGCTCCCCGGGGCCATGTTCAAGTCCGGGACCTCGAGCGGATACGAGAGTCTCTGGTGCCTCGGCGCCACGGCGAGGTACACGGTGGGGGTCTGGGCGGGCAACCTGGACGGCAGGGCCTCCTTCGGTACCACGGGCAGCTCGCTTCCCGCGGCCGTGGCCCTCGCGGCCCTGGAGATGCTGGAAGGGACGGCAGGCCCCTGCACAGGGGCGGCGCCGCCGGAGGCGCGCCCCGCTACCCTGCGCCAGGTCGTGATCTGCACGGCCAGCGGGTATCCGGCCTCGGCGGCGTGCCCGTCGACCCGGGTCGAGTTCCTGCCGGCAGGCTCCCCGGGGGACTCCCCAGCAGGCTCCCCGGGAAGCTCCCGGGCGGGCTCCCCGGCGGGCTCCCCGCGGGAGCGGAGGGTGTGTCCCCTGCACGGCGCAGGGGCGGACGGAGCTGGGGTGCAGGGCGTCGAGTGGCTGGGGGGCGTGGCCCTCGCCGATGCGCCGCTCCGGGCCGAGTTGCTGGCGCCGTGCGGGGGAGGGCCGCGGATCCTGTTTCCCCTTCCGGAGCAGCGGTTCTACCGGGACCGCGGGATCGGAGCCGGGGGGCAGCGCCTGGAGGCCTGGATCGCGGCCCCGCCGCAGCTGCCCGTCGCGGTGCGCGTCACCGCCTGCGCTGCGGGGACTGGTGCCGTCTCTGCGCTCGAAGCACCGCCGCAGGAGCTCCAGGTCTCCTACCCCTTCCGGGTCAATCTCCCTCTCGAGGTGGGAACCTACATCGTGGAGATCCGCTCCCCCGAAGGGAGTGACAGCGTCCGGTACCACGTGCGCTGAGCCCGGAACTCACGCAGGGCACGCGCCGCGGTTGCGGGCGCGCCGAGGGGTTGAATTCCGAAGATGAGGGTGTACACTTACCCGCAGGAGGACTGGCGTGATGAAGAAACCATGGCTCGTTGCTGGATTGATCGTCCTGATGTCCGCCGGCGCGTGGGCGCAGACGATCGATTTCGATGACTATCAGGCCGCATTCGAGAGCTTCGCCGAGGGCGTGGCCACGACCTTGCCGGCTACGGCCGCAGTGACCGGTTTGAACTGGTCCCCGGCCTACGTGGGCGAATTCCCCCACTTCGGCGTCGGGCTGTCCGTAGGAGCCTTCACCATGCCCTGGGACACCGCCGTCAAGCCGGTCGTTGACATGCTGGGGGTTACTCTGCCGCCGGAATATGAGTTCATGGAGAAGTATGGGCTTCCCTTCCCGGCCGTGGCCCTGGACGCCCGGCTGGGCTTCAAGCCCTTCGACGTGGGTTTCAAGATCGGCTTCATCCCGGAGGCAGCGCGGGAGCACATGGGACCCGTCAACGCCGACTACTTCCTGATCGGCGGCGATCTGCGCCTGCCCATCCTGAAGGACCACGGATACGTGCCCGCCTTGTCGATCAGTGCCGGCTACACCTACTGGAGGGCGAACCTCGGGGTTTCCGATGTCGTGGAAACCACCGAGGAGATCGATCTCAGCTCCGACGTGGGGAGCACCGCGATCATCCGGGTCTCCGATCCGGAGCTTGCGTTCAACGTGGAAACACACAGCATCGTGGCCAAGCTGCAGGCCAGCAAGAACCTCTTCATCTTCACGCCGCACCTCGGCATAGGCGCGGCCTACGGGTTCTCCTCGGCCGGAGGCGGATTGTCGAGTGACATCCTGTACAGTACCGACGGGACCAACTTCGACCCCATCACCCAGAGTGAGATCGACCAGATCACCGCGGCCTTCGAGGCGGCCGGGGAGCCCGTACCCGACCTGAGCGCCGACGGCTTCCTGGTCGG
>JAFGFV010000322.1 GCA_016930895.1 Spirochaetales bacterium
CAGGCGCTCGCGGTTGCGGGCGCCGATGGCCACCGCCACCCCCTCTTCGGCGAACTTGCGGGCCACCGCCAGCCCGATGCCGTTGCTCCCGCCCGTGACGAAGGCCTGCTTCCCCTCCAGCTCCAGGTCCATGCTGCCCCTCCTCCTACCTCTGCTCGGTACGCCGGATCAGCTCTTCCTGCGCCTTCCTGCCCATCTGGACGAAGTAGGCGCTGTAGCCGACCACCCGCACGCACAGCCCCCGGTAACGCTCCGGGTTGACCTGTGCGTCGCGCAGCTGCTCGCTGCTCACCACGTTGATCTGCACCTGCATCCCCCGGTTCTCCAGGAAGGTTCGCAGGGTGGCGGCCAGGACCTGGAGCCCCCCCTCCCCTTCCACGGCGCTGGGATGGATCCGCAGGTTGAGCGGACCGCCGGTGATCCGGTGGAAGGGCAGCGCGGCCACCGAGTTGAGCAGGGCGGTAAGCCCCTCGGTGTCGGCGCCCTCGGTGGGGGACTGGTTCTCGCTCATCGGCTCCCGGGCCCGTCGGCCGTCCGGGGTGGCGCCCACGATCCGGCCCATGCAGACGAAGTCCCGGTCACTGGACAGGGTGGGCAGGAAGCGGTACAGGTGCTCGCCCTCGTTCTGCCGCGCCACCTCGTCGCAGAACACCTCCGTGGCCCTGGCGGCCAGCTCGTCTACCCAGGCGATGTCGTTCCCGAACTTGGGGAAGCGGTAGCGCAGCCGGCGCTGCAGCTCCTCGTGGCCCTGGTAGTCCGCCTGCAGGAGCTCGGCCAGCTCGGGCAGGCTCATCTCCCGGTCCTCGAACACCAGCTTCTGGATGGCCGCCAGGCTGTCCGCCACCGAAGCGATGCCGCTGCCCTGGAGGGTCAGGATGCTGTAGGGCGTGCCCCCGTCGTTCCAGCTCAGGGCCCTGTCCATGGGCCCGTCCAGGAAGCAGTCCTCGATCCGGATGCGCCCCCGGTTGTACTGCTGTTCCAGGGCCACGTCCGCGTCGAAGGCGGCCCGGTAGTCGGCCAGGAGAAACCGCATCTGCTGGCGGTATTCCTCCAGGAGCTCGTCCATGGAGGAGATCTCCTCGAGGGGCCTGCCGACCAGGCCGTGGTACTCCGCGCTCATCAGCCCGATCATGCGCTCCCGCAGGGGGAACTGGCTCTGTCCGGGGGGCAGCGGCGCCTCGAACCTCTGCCGGCTCCGGTTGAGCACCAGGTCCAGGGGCAGGAGCAGGTTGAGCCACAGCTGCCGCAGGCCCCCCTGCTTGCCCGTGATGTTCGGGTCGTTGCAGCCGTAGAAGCCGTACTCCACGGCGTGCTCCTGCGCGATCCCGTAGCTCTTGTGGGCCGGGATCATGGTCTCGTCGTTGTAGATCACGATGGTGGCGTTGTCCCGCATGGCCGCGCAGGTCTTGCCCCAGAAGCCCTCGTCGATCCCGTCGTAGTAGCGCACCACGATGAAGGGGTTGCGCAGGCACAGGGCCCCTTGCGCCTCCACCATGAGGTGGGACAGCTCGTTGACCCCGGGAGAGCCGTCGGCCAGCAGCCCGCCCACGACCAGGTAGTTGGGGTCGTCGAAGGTCATCTCGAGGGTAAAGTCGACCTTCTCGTCCTCGATGGACATGTGGTCCGCCGGGCTCATGATCTCGTTGTTCTTGTAGAAGAACTCCGTGATGAGCTCCAGCGCTTCCCCCCGGCTGAGCGCCCCGCTGTCGAGGTCCCGGCGGTAATAGGGCAGCAGGTACTGGTCCATGCGGCCCAGGTCGAAGACCCCGCAGCCGCAGATCTTCATCAGGGGGACGATGATGAGCCACAACAGCTGCAGGGCATCGTGGAAGCTCTCCGCCGGCCCGGCGGCCAGGCGCCGGCAGCGCTCGGCGGTGGCCAGCCCACCGGCCGCCGCCGTCCGGTCACCGGCGGCCTCGGCCGCGGCGGCGTAGCGCTCGATGTAGCCCTGCAGGGCCCCGTAGCACAGGATGGCCCCCTCCACGAACTCCCGCTTGGAAGGATCGGCCTGCACGTCCGCCCGCTCCAGGCGCCGCCGGGCGGAAGCCTCGTAGCCCCCCAGGCCGATGCGCAGGATCTTGGCCCACTCCAGCCCCAGGTGGCCGAAGGAGTAGAACCACGGCGGCCGGCGGCGGAGCCAGTTCCAGGAGTAGAACCAGAGGATCTTGCGCTGGATCTCCGGGTCCGGGATGTCCCACCAGCGGCGGGTCATCTCGTTGACCAGGCGCACCTGCTCGTCGGTGGGGATGACCTCCTTGACCGAGCCCAGGAGCCGCTCGCCGGGCTGGATCGGCACCGAGACGCGGCGCAGGATGTAGTCCAGGGTCTTGCCGTAGCGCAGGGCGTAGGGAAGCTCCTCGAACAGGTGCTCGCTGTCGATCAGGTATTGGATCCGCTCGTAGAAGGTCAGGCGGTAGTCCTTGCGGTACAGGGCTTCGACCTTGTCGCGAATCCTCTCGGATACTCGCTCTTCGATCATCGGGTTTCTCCTTGTCGGCTCCGGGCGTCGGGCTGCGGCCCGCGCTGCCGCTCGTCCTGCCGCTCGCCGGCGTAGCGGACCTGCAAACCGCGCCCCCGCAGCTCCCGGGCCAGGCGCTCCATCTGCGCCGAGGAGGGCGGGGAGAACCGCTCCGGCGCGCTCTCCCCGAGGGCCTCGCGCTTGTCGACCCCCAGGGCGTGGTAGGGCAGGAGCTCCACCAGGGACAGCGTCCCGATCTCCTCGAGAAAGGCGCCGGCGGCCTCCAGGTCCTCCTGGCCGGTGTTGACCCCTTCCATCAGGGGCATGCGGACCCACAGCCCGATCCCGGGCAGGGCGGCGAGCCTGCGCAGGTTCTCCAGGATCAGGGCGTTGGGCACTCCGGTGTACAGCTCGTGGCGGCCGGGGTCCATGATCTTGAGGTCCACGAGCCAGAGGTCCACCGCCTCCGTCAGGGCCTCGATGATTCCCCAGGGCGCGTGCAGGCAGCTGTCCACCGCGGTGTGCACCCCCGCCGCCCGGGCCGCCGCCAGCAGATCGCCGGCGAACTCCGGCTGCATGAGCGGCTCTCCCCCCGAGAGGGTCAGGCCGCCGCCGGAGTTCCGGTAGTAGGCCGCATCCCTGAGCACGGTCTCCATGACCCGCCCCACGGTGGTGCGCTCCAGGCTCGCCTCCAGCGCCCCGAAGGGGCAGGCCGCGACGCAGGCGTAGTGCAGGCGGCAGCGGGACCGGTCGAGCTCGTGGCGGTCGGCGACCAGGCGGTGCGCCCCCTCCGGGCAGGCCGCCACGCAGCTCCCGCAGTGCCGGCAGCGCTCGGCGAAGAACAGGAGCTCCGGCTGAGTGCTGATGGTCTCCGGGTTGTGGCACCAGCGGCAGCGCAGCGGGCATCCCTTGAAAAAGACCGTGGTCCGGACGCCTGGCCCGTCGTGGGTCGAGAAGCGCTGGATCCTGGTGATATTTCCTTCGGTGCCGGGACGACCCTCCGCAACGATCGCGTCGCGATCCCGGGCGGTCGTGTTGCCGTTCATCTTCATCTTCTTCCTTTTCGATTCTGTCCGCTTGCGGGGGATCGAGTCAATTACGCTTTTTTTGGATTGAGGCGCGATCTTTTCGCACTCTCCCGGCCCCGGGCTTGCGGGCCCATTGGGGCCGCAGGTATAATCCGCACGCAGGGGGTCCCGGAATGAAAGCTCTGGTGCTGTACGAGAAGCGAAACGGGGCGGCGGAGCTCCGGGAGGTGCCGCGGCCCCAGGTCGGACCCGGCGACGTGCTCGTGCGGGTCAAGGCGGCTGCGGTCTGCGGCGCGGACATCGAGTTCTTTCGGGCCGAGCAGGTGGGAAACCTCAGGCCCCCGGTGGTGCTGGGCCACGAGTTCTGCGGGGTGGTCGAGGAGACCGGGGAGCGGGTCACGGAGTGGCGCCCCGGGGACCGGGTGGTCAGCGACAACACCGGCTACGTGTGCGGGCGCTGCTACGCCTGCTCGACCGGAAGCCCCCTGCTGTGCCCGGAGCGCCTCGGGCTGGGCTACTCCATGGACGGAGGGTTCGCCGAGTTCGTCCGCATCCCGGAGGCGGCCCTGACCCGGGCGCCGCACAGCCTGATGCGCCTGCCCGACAGCCTCCCGTTCCGGTCGGGGGCCGCGCTGGAGCCTTCGGCCAACGCCTACCGCGCGGTGATCCAGGAAGGGCGGCTCATGCCGGGGGAGGCGGTGGCGATCTTCGGCCCGGGCCCCATGGGGCTGTTCAGCACCCAGGTGGCCGCGGTGGGGGGAGCGGCGGGGATCCTCCTGTTCGGCACGGAGCGCAGCGCCGCCCGGCTGGAGCTGGGCAGGCGGCTGGGGGCGACCCGCACCGCCGAGGTCGGGCGGGAGGACCCGGAGGCGGTGGTGCGGGAGGAGTTCCCGGAGGGGGCGGATCTGGTCATCGACGCCGCCGGCGCCCCTACGGTCTTGCCCCTGGCCATGCGGCTGGTGCGCCCCAAGGGCCGGATCGTCCGGGTGGCCTGGGGCAACGCTCCCCAGTCCCTGGACCTGGACCCGCTCCTGCCCAAGGGCGCGACCATCGTCGGGCACTTCGGCTACGACTACGTGTCCTGGCGCAACGTGCTGCGGTTGGCCGAGCAGGGCCGGATCCAGTACGAGCCGCTCATCACCGCCAGCATGCCCCTGGAGCGCTGGCGGGAGGCCTTCGAGATGATGGAGAGCCGCCGGGCGGTCAAGGTCGTGTTCGAGTGGTAGAAAAGCGGTTGGCAGCAGCACGGGCCGCGGCCCGGCGGCCGGGGCAACCCAGAGGAGGTGGAGCACAGTGAGACAGGCAGTCATGGTCAAACCGGGCGAGATCGAGATCCGGGAGGTCGAGCGCCCCTCCGCCGGACGGGACGAGGTGCTGATCCGGATCCACAACATCGGGGTGTGCGGCTCGGACATCCACGTGTACCACGGCAAGCACCCCTACACCAGCTACCCGGTGGTCCAGGGGCACGAGGTCTCCGGCGAGATCGCCGAGATCGGCCCCGGGGTCGAGGGCCTCGAGGTCGGGCAGGCGGTCACCTTCATGCCCCAGGTGGTCTGCGGCAAGTGCTACTCCTGCCGCCACGGCATGTACCACATCTGCGACAACCTGAAGGTCATGGGCTTCCAGACCGACGGGGCCGCCCAGGACTACTTCGTGGTCCCGGCCCGCCTGATCATCCAGGTGCCGGCGGGGGTGTCCATGGAGCACGCCGCCATGATCGAGCCGATCTCCGTGGCCGTGCACGCCCTGGGCAGGGCCGGAGAGATCTCGGGCAAGCGGGTGCTGGTGCTCGGGGCGGGCACCATCGGCAACCTGGTGTCCCAGGTGGCACGCGCCCTGGGGGCCAAGGACACCATGATCACGGACGTGAGCGACTACCGCCTGGAGATCGCCCGCAAGTGCGGCACCCGCAACGCCGTCAACGTGTCCCGGGAGGA
>JAFGFV010000323.1 GCA_016930895.1 Spirochaetales bacterium
ACTACGACGACGCCCTCGGGGCCCGAAAGGTGGGCATGAGGCCGCTCATCATCAACCGCTACGGACGCCTGGGGATCGAGGAAATCCACGACTGCGACATCATCGAGAACCTGACCCAGATATTCGAGCACCTGGACGGCTGAACCCGACATAGATCCCGGCCTACCCCCCGAGGCATAGGCCCCCGCCTACGCCTCGGGGACCCCCAGACGCCGCAGCGACCAGCGCAGGTTCCGCCTGGCCCGCGCCTCGTACCGCCTCCGAAAGAACTCGGTGGAGTACACTCGCTCCCGGGCGAGCAGGGCCCGCAGGAGCTCCCCCCGGCGCCGGCGGAACTCCCCCGCCGGGACCCAGGCGTACTCCCGCCGGATCTCCCGCTCGTACCTGCGGTAGCGCCTCACGGGCCTGCCCAGGATCGAGAGGTCCACGTCCCTGACCAGGCAGACGTCCTTCCCGGCCGCGGATCGATCCGGTGAAGCCTCCAGCCCGCCCCCAGTCGCCTGACCCTCGGCGGTTGCGGGTCCCTCGATGCGGGTGGCCAGGACCAGGGCGGCCGCACGGCGGCCCAGCTCCTCCTCCAGGCCCATGCGGGCTGCGGTCTCCCGGGCCAGGGCGGCGCTGCGTTCCTCGTTGTCCCGCCGGCGGGGATCGTACACGGCGTCGTGGAACCAGACCGCCAACTCCACCGCCCCCGGCGGATCCGCAGGGGCGTTCGCCCGGTCCAGCACCTGCAGGCACTCGCAGATGTGCTCCCAGTTGTGGTAGTGCCGCCCGCGCTCCCGGTAGCGCCTGTCCAGCCCGAGGAACTCCCCCGCCGGGTCCCCCCGGGCCCCGACCCGCGCCCAGAAGCCGCCCCAGCGCCGTCGGAGCCGCCGCCTGCAGCGGTTCAGCCGCCACCGCTGGAGCGGGTGCCGCAGCGCCGCCCCCCAGCCTTCTAACGAAAGGATAATCCCCACGAAACGCCAGTCTAACAAATACCCTGTTTCATGGGAACGGCGTGCCGCGGGTTCCGAGCGCGCAACCAAGGAGGGAAACGATGGTCGGAAAGACGCTGGCCACACTGGTGATCTGCCTGCTGGTGCTGATCCGCGAGAGCTTCAGACCCCCGCGGCTGTCCTGAGAAAGCCGGCGCGCGGTCGGAGCCGATCGCGCCGGCTGCGCCTTCTGCGGGCCGCCCCGTTCCGCGCTCAGGCCTGCTCCCCGGGCCACGGGTGGGAATTCGAGAACCGGCAGCTCTCACGTGACAAGCATCCCTCAGGCAGCGCTTCGGGGCGGCTCGTGGCTCCCCGCAAGCTCGTAGTCCGGCCTCTCTCCGCCCCACCGAGGCATGTTGGTTTCAGGGCGCGGCGGATGGCCGACCAGGCCCCGTCGGCCCGGGATGGCCTGGACGCTTCCGCGGAAACGTCCGCCGCCGCATCGGAGGGCCCCCCGGGAGCTAACCGCCCGCGACGAGATCGGTGCGGACTCCTCGAAGGGCCGGTTTGGCGCCCGGGGTTAGGGGAATGGACTATCTCTTCTGCCCCCCGTCAGCGCCTCACAGAAAACCGGTTCCCGCGTTCCCACCCGGGCCACCCGATTCTTGCCATTTCCCTCCAGGTGTACTATGGTGGGAACGCCTCATGGAGATCCTGAGCTTCGCTTTGCGCCGGATCGGCCGCCTCATCATCACGGTCTTCCTGATCTCCACGATCATCTTCTTCGTAATCCGGGTCATTCCCGGAGACCCGGCGCTGGTCATCGCTGGCATGGACGCTTCGCCGGAAGACATCGCTGCCATCCGGGCCAAGATCGGCACGGACCGGCCGATCATGGTCCAGTACTTCGACTGGCTGTGGAAGATCCTGCGCTTCGACTTCGGCACCTCCCTGACCAGCGGCCAGCCGGTGATCGGGCTGATCCTGGAGCGCTTTCCCCTGACTCTCAGCCTGGCCCTGCTGGGCATCGTGATAGGCATCGTGGTGGCGGTGCCTCTAGGCATCCTGTCCGCGGTGCGGCGATGGTCGGGGTGGGACTACTTCGGTATGGCCTTCTCCCAGATCGGGATGGCGATCCCGAGCTTCTGGCTCGGGATCCTGCTGCTTCTGCTCTTGGCGGTCAAGGTGCGGCTGTTCCCGCTGTTCGGGGTCGGGAGCTTTCGCCACCTGGTTTTGCCCAGTGTGGCCCTGGGCCTTGCCCGGGCGGCGATCCTGCTGCGCCTGACCCGGGCCTCCATGATCGAGGAGCTCTCCAAGGAGTACGTGGTCACGGCCCGGGCCAAGGGCCTTACCGAGCGCATGGTCAAGT
This sequence comes from Spirochaetales bacterium, assembly GCA_016930895.1. The sequence continues at coordinate 2,284 of JAFGFV010000323.1, forward strand.
ACAAGCACGCCCTCAAGAACGGGCTGTTGCCGGTGGTCACCATCGCCGGGATCCAGCTTGGCTACATGCTCGGCGGGGCGATCATCATCGAGCAGGTCTTCTCCCTGCCGGGGCTGGGAAGACTGTTCCTGTTCGCGGTGTACCAGCGGGACTTTCCGCTGATCCAGGGCGGCGTCATCTTCGTGGCCCTGGTGTTCTCCCTGATCAACTTCCTGGTTGACATCCTGTACAGCGTGCTCAACCCCAGGATCAGGATCCGCTGATGGGGACCGCCGCCGCGCCGCGGGCAGCAGACTCCGGAAGGAGCAACGGCACCCTGCTCGAGATCAGGGGACTGGACGTGGTGTTCGAGCTCGAGCGCGGGTCCGAGAGGCAGAGCGCCGACGCCGAGGGAGACGCCGGCGGCAAGGCCGCAGTCCAATCCCGCGTCTCGGCCCATCCCCTGCGGGGCATCGACCTGACCATGGCGAGGGGGGAGGTGCACTCCCTGGTCGGAGAGTCCGGCTCCGGCAAGACCGTGACCGCGACCAGCGTGATCGGTCTCCTGCCCATTCCCCCCGCGCGGGTCCTGGGCGGAGAGATCCTGTTCGAGGGGCGGAACCTGGTTGGGCTGCCGGAGAGCGAGCGGCGCAAGGTGCGGGGCCGGGAGATCGCCATGGTCTTCCAGGAGCCCGCCAAGTACCTGAACCCGGCCCTGCGGGTGGGGGAGCAGATCATCGAGATGCTCGTCCTGCACCTGGAGCTCAGCCGCAGGCAGGCAGAGGAGCGCGCCTTGGAGCTCCTGGAGCTGGTGGGGCTGCACGGCGGGCGGAGGATCCTGAGGTCCTATCCCCACGAGCTCTCCGGCGGAATGAAGCAGCGGGTCATGATCGCCATGGCCATCTCCTGCGATCCGGACCTCCTGATCGCCGACGAGCCTACCACGGCCCTGGACGTGACCCTGCAACTCCAGATCCTCAGGCTGATTCTGGAGCTCAAGAGTCGCCTGGACATGGGCATCCTGTTCATCTCCCACGACCTCGGGGTGGTCCATGACATCTCCGAGCGCGTCTCGGTGATCTATGCCGGAAAGATCGTCGAGTCCGCCCGAAAGGAGAAGCTGTTCGCCAATCCGCTCCATCCCTATACCCTGCTCCTTCTGGCCTCGATCCCCGACGCTTCCCGGCGCGGAAAGCCGCTCAAGGTTATTCCCGGTACGGTCCCGGACGCCGAGCACATCCCCTCGGGGTGCGCCTTTCATCCCCGCTGCCCTCTGGCCGAGGAGATCTGCAGGGTCGAGGTACCCCCCTCCCTGGAGTATCGGGACGGCACCACCGCGCTCTCGCCGGCCGAGGCGGGCTCGGTGCCCCTGGCCGAATCCCATACGGCGGCCTGCCACATGATCGGAAAGAAATGGCTGAGCTTGTAGCCGTCCGGGAGCTGGTCAAGCACTACCCGGGCCAGGGGATCCTGGCCCGGGCCCGCGGCGGGGTCCGCGCGGTGGACCGGGTGAGCTTCTCGATCCCGCGGGGCAGCACCTTCGGACTGGTGGGGGAGTCCGGTTGCGGCAAGACCACCCTGGCCCGTTCGCTCCTGTATCTGGATCCCCCGACCTCGGGCACGGTCCTCCTGAACGGCACGGAGCTTGGCTCCCTGCCCCCCCGGGAGCTGCGCGCTTCCCGCAAGCGGATGCAGATCGTCTTCCAGGACCCCAACGGAGCCCTGGACCCCAAGATGCGCGTCCGCGCGAGCGTGGCCGAGGGTATGGTCAACTTCGGGGTCCCCGCCGGGCAGCGCGGCCGCCGTGTCGGGGAGCTCCTCGCGCTGGTGGGCATCAACCCCGATCACGCGGACCGCTACCCCCACGAGTTCTCCGGCGGTCAGAAGCAGCGCATCGTGGTGGCCCGCGCCCTGTCCCTGGAGCCCGAGCTCCTGGTCCTGGACGAGCCGGTCTCCAACCTGGACGTCTCGATCCAGGCCCAGATCATCAACCTGCTCCTGGAGCTCAAGAGCCGCCTGGATCTGACGTACCTGTTCATCTCCCACGACCTGAACCTGGTGGGCTACCTGAGCGACCGCATCGGGGTCATGTACCGGGGCCGCCTGGTGGAGCTCGGCGACACCGACGAGATCCTCCGCAATCCCGTGCACCCCTACACCCAGGCCCTGTTTGCGGCGGTCCCGGGGATCTCGGGCGAAGGAATCGCTCGCCGCGTGGTCCACGTTCAGGATGTGGCGGCTGCACCCGCAGCGGGGGCTGCACCCGCAGCGGCCGGTGGACCCGCAGCCCCGCCCCCACCGGCTGGCGGGCCCGGTGCTCCGGCGCGGACCGCCTCGGGCTGCGCCTATGCCGAGCGCTGCAGTCGGGCGGAACCGGCCTGCCTGCAAGCCGAGCCGGAGCTGGTCGACATCGGGGGCGGGCATCTGGTAGCCTGCATCAGAGCATCGGAATCGACCAGGCAGAGCTCTGCCTGAAAAACCTGGCAAGGAGGTTGATATGCAGAAACGACTGATCACGATCGTGACGGTGGCGCTGGCCCTGGCGCTGCTGGGGGGCGTCCTCGGAGCCACCGGGCAGCAGGAGGCCAAGGTCCTGAACTTTGCCCTGTCGGGGAACCCGGACTCCCTGGATCCCCACAAGACCGCGGGCACCCTGACCTTCCAGACCCTGCGCAGCATCTACGACACCCTGGTGGAGCCGGACAAAGACGGCAAGATCGTCGGGGCCCTGGCGGAAAGCTGGAGCACCTCGGCGGACAACCTGACCTGGACCTTCAACCTGCGCCGCGGAGTGACCTTCCACAACGGCGACCCCCTGACCTCGGCGGACGTCAAGGCCACCATCGAGCGGGTCAAGGACAAGGAGGTGGCCTCCCCGAAGGCCAGCGAGTTCGCCCCTATCGAGTCGGTGGAGACCCCGGACGACTACACGGTGGTGTTCAAGCTCTCGGCCCCCGCCGCGCCGCTCCTGGCCGCCCTGGGTTCCGGGTGGGGAGCGATCCTGCCTTCCAAGCTGATCGCCTCCGGGCACGACTTCGCCAACCAGCCGGTGGGGACCGGTCCCTTCGTGTTCAAGGAGTGGGTCCGGGACAACAAGATCGTCCTGGAGAAGAACCCCAACTACTGGATCAAGGGGCTTCCCAAGCTGGCCGGCGTGACCATGCAGATCATTCCCGAGCGGGCCGTACAGGTCCAGGGACTGGTCGCGGGGCAGATCGACATCAGCTATCTGGTGGACGAAGAAGACGTCCCGATGCTCGAAGACAGCGGCGAGGTCGTGGTGGACAAGAAACTGACCTCCCTGATCATGGTCATGGCCATGAACTGCAGCCGCGCGCCCTTCACCGACCTGCGGGTCCGCCAGGCCATCAACCATGCCATCGACAAGCAGACGGTGCTGGACGTGGCCTACGGCGGCGGCATGCCGATCGGTACCTTCATGAACTACGGCAACGCCTATTACAAGGACTTCACCAGTCTGTATCCCTACGATCCCGACAAGGCCCGCAGCCTGCTGGCCCAGGCCGGAGTGGGCAAGGACACGGTCCTGGAGATGTACCTGCCCCAGAACTACCCGCCCCACGTGGAGGCCGGACAGCTGATGCAGGAGATGCTCTCCAAGGTGGGGCTCAACGTGGAGATCAAGCTCATCGACTGGTCGACCTGGATCGCCGACGTCTACTCGGCGGCCAAGTATGACTTCACCGTGATCGGCCACACCGGAAAGCTCGACCCGGACGGCACCGTGGGCGGCTACGGCACCGAGAAGCGCTACGTGCGCTGGGTCAACCCGAGGTGCGCCGAGCTCATCAAGACCGCCGGCGTGACCACCGGCTACGAGAACCGCAAGGCGCTGTACGACGAGGCTCTGGAGATCATGGCCAGGGAGGTGCCTTTCGTCTACGTCGGGACCTCGTACCGGCGCATCGGCCTGCGCAAGGGCGTCGAGGGCTTCCGGATGGACCCGGTGCTGGACACCTTCGACTTCCGCTACACCGAGAAGCAGTGATCCGGAAGAAGGCGACCAACCGCCTGTTGGTTGCATCGTTGGCCTTTCTCGTCATCCTGGGAGCCGCCGCCCTGGCGGCTCCCTGGGTGGCTCCCTACAGCCCCACCGACCAGGACCTGAACAACCGCTTCGCCGCCCCCAGCAGGGCCCACCTGCTCGGGACCGACAACTTCGGCCGGGACATCCTGAGCCGGGTGATCTTTGGCTCCCGCTCGGCCCTGCTGGTCGGGATCGTGGCGGTGACCATCGCCACGGTGCTGGGCTCGATCGTGGGGTTGGCCGCGGCCCTCTCGGGAGGAGCGGCGGACAACATCCTGATGCTGATCATGGACAGTCTGCTGTCCTTCCCGACGGTGCTGCTGGCCATTACCGTGGTCTCGTTCCTGGGCTACGGGGTGGTGCAGGTCATGGTGGCCATCGGGATCATCTACTCCCCGGTGTTCGCCCGTTTGGTGCGGGCCGAAACCCTCTCGGTCAAGACCGAAGGGTACATTGAGGCCTCCTACTCCCTGGGCACTCCCCAGCTCAAGATCATCGGCAAGCACATCCTGCCGAACATCCTCGGCAAGGTGGTGGTGCAGTGCTCGATCACCTTCGCCCTGACCGTGGTGATCGAGGCCTCTCTCTCCTACCTGGGGCTGGGCACCCAGCCCCCGACCCCCAGCTGGGGGCTCATGCTCAAGGACGCCCGGGACTACCTGATCCAGGCCCCCTGGATGGCACTCTACCCGGGGATCGTCCTGGCCCTGACCGTCCTGAGCTTCAACGTCCTCGGCGACTCCCTGTCCGAGAAGCTCAACCCCAAGATCTGAAGGGCCCGCCCGGACAAGCGTTCTTCTCCCAGTTCGCTTGACACCGATGCGGAGCGGGGGACAGAATTACCCATGACCCTGCGGCAGGTCAGGCAGATCCTGGAGCGCCACGCTGACACGTTTCAGCACGCCTACGTCTACGGCTCCGTGGCGCGGGGCGAGCAGGACGAGGCCAGCGACGTGGACCTGCTCCTGGTGCGCAGGACACGGGCGGCCTTCTTCGACCGGATCCGTGAAGTCATGGAGTTGGTCCTGGAGCTTGGCGCCGTGGATCTGTTGATCTACACGCCGGCGGAATTGAAGGAGCTGGTCGAGTCCCGCCGAAACGGATTCCTGGAACAGGTGGTGATCGAGGGGGTGAAGGTTGAAGGACGACAGGGCCGAAGGGCTGCGTTGGCTCCGACAGGCCGAAAACGATCTGGAGTACGCCCGCATCGGCCTACGTGAGGGCTTCTACGCGCAGGTGTGCTTCCAGTGCCAGCAGATCTGCGAGAAGGCCCTGAAGGCGATCCACTACGGCCAGCTGGGCAAGCGCGTGGTGTTCGGGCACTCCCTGGTCCAGCTCGGCTCCGAGCTCCCGCTGGAGGCCGGACTTCAGGAGGAGCTGGCCGTGCTCGACCAATACTACATTCCCACCCGCTACCCGAACGGGCTTCCGGGTGCCCTGCCCTACGAGGTATACACCAGAAAGCAGGCCGAACAGGCGGCGGCAGTCAGCCAGAGCG
>JAFGFV010000324.1 GCA_016930895.1 Spirochaetales bacterium
GTCGGTCTCGTAGGCGGCGAAGAAGCGGTCGGCCAGGCCGTCCCAGGGATAGCGCTCGCAGTCCTCCCGGGTGCGGATGCATCCGGGAGCGTGGGCATACAGGGCGCCGCTCCCCGGCAGGATCGCCGAGACCAGCCGCTCGAAGCTCACCGTGTCGTAGCCCATCTCGCGGAAGAAGCGGATGTACTGGCGCGTGTACTCCCGCCGCTCCCCTTCGCTCCCGCGGGCCAGCTCGGCGAAGGGCGTGCCCAGGATCTCCTCCATGACCTCGTCGGAGATGATGTGCTCGTAGAGGGGATAGCGCCTGGGGCAGCGGTTGCGCGCCGCGTCGATGAGGTTGCGGTAGTCCGGCCGAAAGCAAGCGCTCACCCCTGTCCTCCCATTGGGTACCGGCAGCGCCGCGCCTCGTCCGCGTACGCCGCGATCAGCTCCGGATCGGCGTCGAAGAAGTGATCCGAGGCCGCCAGGACGTAGCCGCCCCCCTCCCCGGCAGCCTCGAAGCAGGCCCGGACCGCCCGGCGGGTCTCCTCGGGGCGGCAGCCCTGGAGGTAGTGGAACTGGTCGAAGCCTCCGATCAGGCAGACCCGGTCCCCAATCCGGCGTTTGGCCTCCGCCAGGTCCACGTCCCCTCCCATCGAGGGGGGCGTGAAGGTCTCCATGGCGTCGGTGCCCATGGCGGCGATGTCCTCCAGGATCGGCATCATGCCCCCGCAGGTGTGATAGGTGATCCGCTGTCCCGCGGCGTGGGCCTCCCGGATGATCTCGCTGTCAAAGGGGGCCACGAACTCCCGGAAGATCTTCGGCGAAATCACGGTCGTGGAGGCGTCCCCACCCCCGAGCTCCAGGAGGTCGTAGCGGGCCGCCTTCAGAGAGCGGACGTAGACCAGCTTGCGCCGCTGCAGCACGCCCAGGAAGGCGCGCACCCACCCGGGATCGTCGAAGCTCTCCATGATCATGCGTTCGGTCCCGACCAGGCAGCAGGCATCCTGCCAGCAGCCGGGCTGCCCGAAGACGTCGAAGCAGGGGATGTGGCCCCGGATAAGGGCGGTCTCTCCGTAGGCTTCGGCCACCCGGTTGACCGCCTCCACGTCGCACTTGGGCGCGGTCGCGAACTCGGCGATCAGCTCGATGTCCTTCTTCTCTTTGATCAGGTGCTCGGCCACCCAGGCGGTCTGGTCGTTGGACTGCAGCACCATGCCGAGAGTCCCCCGGGGGGTCTGGAAGCGGTAGCGCACTGTCCGGTAGTCCGGGTTGGGAATCTCCTCGGGGTAGACCCGCCAAGCGTCGGTGGACACCCGGCGGCTCTCCAGAAAGCCGATCTCCCCCTGCTCGGGATCCCGGTACTCCCCGCTCCCCGGCTCGGGGCGGTGCGGCACCGTCCACACGATAGGATCGAGGCCGAAGCGCTCGAAGAACTCGTCGCTCGAAATCCCGCCCAGGTACCTGTCCAGGAAGTAGGGCATCACGTGGTGGGTGGTCGCCGGCAGGCGGTCCGCCGGCAAGCGCTGGAGCGCGGCGAGGAACCGTTGTTTGGCTGTCACGGCGCAGCCTCCTTCAGCCGTAGAACCACAGCAGGGGATCGAAGAACAGCAGCCCGAGCACCACTGCCGCGGCATAGAACCCGAGGATGAACAGCAGGGCGCTGCGGTTGCCCTGCGCGCAGAGCACGTGCTGGCGCAGGACGCACCCCCCGGCCAGCACCGACAGGAAACCGATCAGGGCTCCCCCGCCCAGGCTCGTCCAGAAGAAACGCCCCAGGAGCGCGCGCAAGCCCCCGGCTCCCGAGCCCGCCGCATCGGGGGACTGCAGGATGCGGAAGGTGCGCAGGGTGGCCGCCAACCCGATTCGTCCCGGTCCGCGCTCCGTTCCGGCGCCGGCCCCCTCCACCGCGGTCATGACCCGCACCTCCCCGAACTCGGGCATGCGCTGCTCGAGCAGATTCAGGGCGTAGAAGATCGAGGTCAGGATCCAAACCGTCAGGAGAAACGAGAACAGCCCGTTCAGGAGCTCCCGGTCCCGCACCAGGATGAAGTCCCGCAGCCCCGCTACGAAGCACATCCGGGACCGCTGGGCCAGGTACCCCACCGTCACTCCAACCGCCCCGATCAGCAGGGTATAGAGGACCCGCTCGGTCATGAACCCCCCTCCGTCGATCTGCGCGCAGCGCGCGGCCCCGCGGAACGCCTGGCCTCAGCCCGACGCGCCCTCCTCAGCGACGGCAGAGCAACCCCCGCCCGGGACGTCCAGCGCAGAACGAGCGTGCCGGCCGCGATCCCGCTCCCCATTCCCACCAGGGCCACCAGGCCGTACCACTCCCCGTATCCGGCCCTGAGCACGATCCGGGTGGGACACCCGAAGATCACGAGGGCTACGGTCATGACCGCGAAGCCGAGAGCAAAGAATCCCAGGGGCCGCTCACTCGGGAGAACCCGCCGCTCCCCGGAGCGGAGCGCCGCCAGCCAGGCCCCCAGCAGGACCGCCGGGGAGGTGATCATGAGCATCCGCCGGGCCACCACCGCGGTCTGGAGGTTGGTATCGAAAAGAGCGTTGAGGATCGTACCCGCCAGGTCCCGGGCGTGGCAGGTCAGGCAGAAGCCGTAGGCGGA
>JAFGFV010000048.1 GCA_016930895.1 Spirochaetales bacterium
AGGTTGAGCACCCCTCCGGCCAGGAGCATCCGGCGCTGGCGCGGCGAAATCTGCAGGAGGGTCAGGATCTTCCGGCTGCCGGCGAACACCGGGATCTCCTCGGCATCGGCCTCTATCTGCTTCCGCAGGTCCGGAATGCGCAGCCTGTCGCCCTGGGCCAGGGCCTCGTAGTCCTGGGGCTTCGCGAACACCAGGGGGAGAATCCCGAAGTTCACCAGGTTCGCCTTGTGGATCCGGGCAAAGCTCTTGGCGATCTTCGCGGTGACCCCCAGGTACCGGGGAGCCAGGGCCGCATGCTCCCGTGAGGAGCCCTGGCCGTAGTTCTCTCCTCCGACCACGAACCCCCCGCCGCGCTCCCGCGCCCTCTTGGGGAAGTCGGGATCCAGGACGTCGAAGACGAAGTCGCTGATCGCCGGGATGTTGCTCCGGTACGGCAGCACCCGGCTGCCCGCGGGCATGATGATGTCGGTGCTGATGTTGTCCCCGACCTTGAGGAGTACCTCCCCGTCCAGCTCACGGGGGAGCTCCTCGAAGTGGGGGAAGGGGGCGATGTTGGGGCCCCGGATGATCTCCACCGTTTCGGGATCCTCCGCCGGGGGGACGAGCCAGGCGGGATTGAAGTGGAAGCTCTCGGGATAGCGGATCTGCGGATGGCCCCCCAGGGTTCGAGGATCCGTGATCCGCCCGGACAGAGCCGAGGCGGCGGCGGTCTCCGGGGAGCAGAGGTACACTGCGTCGTCCCGGGTGCCGCTTCTGCCCTTGAAGTTTCGCGGGAAGGTCCGCAGCGAGTTGGTCCCCGTTCCCGGGGCCTGCCCCATGCCGATGCAGCCCAGGCAGCCGGGCTGGTGCACGCGGGCCCCCGCCTCGATCAGCTTCTGCAACCCTCCCATGGTGAGCACGCTCTCCAGGGTCTGCCGGCTGCCCGGGTTGATCTCGAAGCTCACCGTCGGGTGCTTCATCTTGCCGGCCACGATCTCCGCGGCCACCATGAAGTCGTAGTAGCTGCCGTTGCACGAGGAGCCGATGATCACCTGCTCGACTTCTACGTCGCCGAGCTCCCGGGCTGGGCGGACGTTGTCGGGGTTGCTCGGGCAGGCCACCAGCGGCTCCAGGGCGCCCAGGTCGACCTCGGTGACCTGACTGAACTGCGCGTCCTCCGCGGTGGACAGGGGACGCCAGGCAGCCTCCCGGCCGTTCATGGCCAGGTAGCGTCGTGTCTCCTCGTCGGAGGGGAACACGGCGGCGGTGAAGCCTCCGTCCACCGCCATGTTGGCCACCGTGGCCCGGGCAGCCATCCCCAGCGCTGCCACCCCGGGACCGAAGAACTCCATGACCTTGCCGATCCCGGCCTTCACAGAGTATCGACGGAGAATCTCCAGGATCAGATCCTTGCCCGAGACGTACGGGGGTAGCTCCCCAGTCAGGCGAAAGCCCCAGACCTCGGGGGTGACCAGGTAGTAGGGTCGCCCGGCCATGGCCAGGGCCACCTCCACCCCGCCCGCGCCCATGGCCAGCATGCCCAGGCAGCCTCCGGTGGTCGTGTGGCTGTCCGAGCCGAGCAGGGTTTTGCCCGGTTCCCCGAAGCGCTGTCGGTGCACGTGATGGGAGACGCCGTTGCCGGCCTGGGAAAGCAGGACGCCGAACTTGGACGCACTGGTCTGCAGGAAGCGATGGTCGTCGGCGTTGCGGTGATCGGTCTGGATGATGTTGTGGTCGATGTAGCTCACGGCCAGCTCCACCTGCACCCGGGCCAGCTTCAGCGACTCGAACTCCAGGTAGACCATGGTGCCGGTGGCGTCCTGAGTCAAAGCCTGGTCGACCCGCAGCCCGATCTCCTTTCCGGGCGCCGGCTCGCCCTCGGCGAGATGCTCCCGGATGATCCCTTCGGTGATAGTTCCGCGCATTTCCCTCTTCTCCCTTCTCCCTTCCATAATAGGCATATTCCTCACGAAGGGGCCAGGCGGCGTGGGCGGTACCTCGTAACCTGCTACACGGCCGGGCGCCAGATCTGAGTTGCGAGCTCGGCCTCAGCTCACCGTTCGAACCTGGCCGATTGGTGCGAGCTCAGATCGACAATCCCTATCCGCCGAACACCTCCTTCGACTCCGTGAACGGGCCGTCTATCACCCGCGCCTTCCCGCCCCGCAACGCCTGGCGTGCAGACAGCGCGGAGGGGTACATCCGCTGTAGCGGCAAGAGTGTCCCCTCTGCACTCCGGAAGACCTTCGCTGTCCTCTTCATCTTGGATCGCATCCTCTGCCTCGTCCGTCGTTCCACCCTCCTGCCGGTAGTGCGCCGCAACAACCGGACAGGCCGCGCATCAACCCAGTTCCTGCAAACGTCTCCTCAGGAAGCGGCGTTCCGGTTCCTGACGGGTGAGATCCAGCGCGCGGCGGAAGGACTGCCTGGCCTCTTCCCGTCTTCCCAGCCTTCTGAACAGCTCCGCACGCACCGAGTGGGCCAGGTGATAGCCCATCAACTCCCCGCGAGCCAGAATGGCTTCGATGATATCCAAGCCGCTCTGCGCGCCATCGCGCATGGCCACGGCCACGGCCCGGTTGAGCTCGATCACCGGCGAAGGATCGACGTAATAGAGCAATTCGTAGAGATCCACGATGCGTCCCCAGTCCGTCTCCTCGGCACTGGGCGCGACCGCATGGACGGCGGCGATGGCTGCCTGAAGCGTGTACGTGCCGATCCGCCCGATCCGCGGGTTGGCCAGGACTCGCCCGACGAGACCTATCCCTTCGGCGATCTGCTGCCGATTCCAGAGCGAACGATCCTGGTCCGCCAGGAGGATCAGATCGCCCTCCGGGGTGGTCCGCGCGGCGCGGCGGGATTCCTGCAGCAGCATCAGGGCGAGCAGGCCGATCGCCTCCGGCATCGGCAGCAGCTGCGCCAGCAGTCGTCCCAAACGGATCGCCTCTGCGGAAAGGTCGGCTCGCGTGAGCGACCCCCCGGCAGTCGCCGCATAGCCTTCGTTGAACACCAGGTAGATGACCTGCAGGACTGTCTCCAGGCGCTCGGGCAGCTCTCGCTCCGACGGTATCTGGTAGGGAATGCGGGCGTCACGGATCTTGGCCTTGGCGCGCACGATGCGCTGCGCAACCGTGGGGGCGCTGGAGAGGAACGCCCGTGCGATTTCCTCGGTAGTGAGGCCGCAGACCTCCCGCAGGGTGAGAGCCGATCGGGCTTCCACCGGCAGGGCAGGGTGACAGCAGGTGAAGATCAGGCGGAGCTGGTCGTCCGGAACGGCCTCCAGCGCCTGCTCTGGGGGATCCTCGGCGGTCGGGAGCTCGGCTTCCAGGAAACGCAACTTGGCTTCGAAGCGGGAACGTCGCCGCATCGCATCGATCCCCTTGTATCGTCCCGTCGAAATCAGCCAAGCTCGGGGATTGGCCGGGATGCCCTGTTCCGGCCACTGTTTGGCGGCCGCGGCGAAGGCCTCTTGAAGTGCGTCCTCGGCGGCATCGAAGTCTCCGATCAGCCGGATCAGCGTCGCCAGGATCCGGCGGGATTCGGCGTGGAACAGCCTGTCCAGAGTGCTGCGTACGTCCTCCGTGGTGGAGTCCGTCATGACCGTGCCGTACCCGGTCGATTCGACGCACCCGGGCGAGGATGCCGAGGGGTTCTGCTGGTCCTGATCTTTTCCGCTTTGCACTGGCATGTACTCGCGAGACATCTATTACTAATAAAGTAATATATAGTGTTTCGACAGGTCGGGACAACGCCTCTTCGTACCTCCGGAGAGACGATTTCGGGATCGATGTCGATCCTGCCCGTCGCCGATCGACCACCAAATGAGGAGCAAGACCGATGCGGTACATGATGCTGATGATCCCGAAGATCTACCAGGGCGAACTCGGAGCGGGTGTCGCGGTCGACTACACGCCGAATGCACGAGCGGTCCAGAGGATGATGCGCTACAACGAGAGGCTCGCCGATGCGGGCGTGTTGATCGCGTTGGACGGGCTGCATCCTCCCGGTACGGGAGCCCGGGTCGCCTTTGGAGGAGGGAACGCCCAGGTGACCGACGGCCCCTTCACCGAGTCGAAGGAAGTCCTGGGGGGTTACTGGATCATACGCGCGGATTCACTGGAGCAGGCCGTGGAGTGGGCCAGGCAGTGTCCCGCCGAAGACGGCGATGTGATCGAGATCCGGGAAATCTTCGAGACCGAGGAATGGCCGGAGGACAGCCGAAGAGCCGCCGAAAGCGCGAAGGTCCAGTCGGCTCTCGGTGAGAGGGTGCGTCAGGGAAACCACGATTCCGGCGAAAGGCCGGGGAGGAAGACATGGCGAAAGTAAGTACGTATCTCAACTTCGTGCGCCAGACTGAGGAGGCGTTCGCGTTCTACCGGCAGGTATTCGGCACCGAGTTCGCCGGGCCGATCAGCCGCTTCGGCGAAACGCCGCCTCAGGAAGGCCAGCCGCCGCTGAGCCAAGCGGACGGGAACCTCGTCATGCACGTGGCGCTGCCCATCCTGGATGGTCACGTGCTGATGGGAACCGATGCGCCCGAGTCGATGGGATTCAAGGTGACCCAGGGCAACAACGTCTATATCATGCTCGAGCCGGACACCAGGGCCGAGACCGACCGGCTGTTCGAGGCCCTGGCCGAAGGCGGGGAGATCGAGATGCCCCTGCAGGAGATGTTCTGGGGCGACTACTACGGCTCGCTCAAAGACAAGTTCGGCGTTCAGTGGATGTTCAACTGTACGAGCAAGGTGTAACGCCCCCTGCGGATACGGCCGGGCGGCCGGGCGGCCGGGCGCCCCCGTGGGCCTCCCTCGGCCTCCGCGGCAGCGTTTGACACCCCGCCGCCGCCCGGCCATAATGGCGTTCAATGGCAGACCGAG
>JAFGFV010000325.1 GCA_016930895.1 Spirochaetales bacterium
AGGATGGAGGGAAACACCTGGGCGTCCACCGCCAGCAGGAGAATCCCCGCCAGGATTAGGGCCGTGATCATGCTATTCCACGAACCAATAGAAGGGCCCGGAAGCATCGCAGCGCTTCCGGGCCTTGTTCTTTCTGGTAACGAACCTACCGCCCGAGCTGGTCGTATAGGTAGTCGAAGAACTCCGCGTCGGTGGTCAGGGTCTTGCGGAAGCTAGGCAGCACCTCCTTGTACGACTCGAGGGCTTTCCAGAACTCGTAGAAGTCGGGGTTGCGGTTGTAGGTGGTGGCGTAGAGGGCCGCCGCCTGGGCGTCCGCCCCTCCCTTGATCTCTTCGGACTGCCGGAAGGCGTTGGACTGGATCGAGTTCAGCTCCCGCTGCATCTCCCCGAGGATGGCGGCCTTGCGGCCCTCTCCGTCGGAGCGGAAGGCCTGGGCGATCTGATTGCGCTCGGCGATCATCCGGCGGTACACGCTCTCGGTCAGCTCGTCGGAGTACTTGATCTGGCGGATGATGATGTCCACCAGGATGATGCCGTACTGGGGCGTGATCGCGACGGCTTCCGTGAACATCTCCTCCGAGAGCATCTGGCGGCCCTTCTCGATCGGGTCGTACACGATGGTCGTGTCGATCCCCAGAGCCTCGGCCTGTACACCGCCCTCGAGCTCCGCGGCGGACGCGTAGACGTCCGTGCGCAGGATCTCGTTGATCACGTTCGAGTTGCGCACCGCCTCCACCAGGGGATTGCGGGAGATGATCTTGCGCACCGAGGAGTCGATGACGTCGTCCAGGCGGGACTGGGCCCCGGTGATGGTTCCCACGGACTCGTAGAACAGCTTCGGATCGCTGATCTTCCACCGCGCCGTGGTGTCCACCCAGATGAACTGGTTTTCCTCGGTCGGGATGCGCTGGGACTCACCGTCCCAGGCCAGGATCTTCTTCGGGTAGCGGTTCACGTTGTCCACGAAGGGGACCTTGATCTTGAGCCCCGCTTCCTGCTCCACGGCGATGATCCGCCCGAAGCGGATGACCAAGGCCTGCTCACCCTCCTGTATCACGTAGAACGGTCCCGTGATCAGGAAGAGGATGAAGATTACGACGATGACGACGAGGATCGTAACGGTCTTCTTCATTGGGCACCTCCCGGGCTGCTCAGGGCGGAGTCGGTGAGCGCCTTGAAGGGAATGAAGTTGCGCAGGTTCTTGTCGATCAGATCGACATTTTCCGCATCCCTGAAAGCCTCTGTGAACATCTCGTAGTACAGCCGCGTGCGGGTGACCCCGGGGTTGCGGGTATACTCGGTGAGCACCTGGTCGAAGCGGGCCACGTCACCCCGGGCCCGGTTGACGCGCTCGACCGCGTAGCCACGGGCCTCGGAGATGAGCTGCTCGGCCTGCCCCCGGGCTCGGGGGATGGCCTGGTTGTAGGCTTCCTGGCCCTCGTTGATCAGGCGGCTTCGGTCCTGAATGGCCTTGTTCACGTCCTCGAAGGCCGCCTGGACCGGACCGGCGGGGGGCACGATGTTCTGGAGCTTGACCGTGGTGACCCGGATGCCGAGATCGTACTTGCTGAACAGCTGATTCATCAGCTCCTGACCGGTGGCCTCGATGGTCGCCCGCTCGTTGCCGATCACGTCGAAGATGGCCCGGTCGCCCACCAGCTGGTTGATGATCGATTGGGAGATGTCCCGGATGGTCTTGGTCTTGTCCTGGACCTTGAACAGCCAATTGAACGGGTCGTCGATGCGATACTGGATGATCCACTCCACGTCCACGATGTTCAGATCCCCGGTGAGCATGAGCGATTCCTCGGGGAAGCGTTGGGCTGAGCGTATCGTCGTGATCCCCGGCTGGGTGCTGCGGAATCCGTACTCGTCCTTGAACACCACCTGGGTCTGGACGTTCTCGTTGCGCTCGATCCGGAAGGGCAGCTTGAAGTTCAGCCCCGGCTCGGCCACGCGCACGAAGCGGCCGAAACGCAGCACCAGCGCTACCTCCCTCTGGTCGACCACGAAAAAGCTGGAAAACACCGTGATCAGGGCCAGGATGACGATGACTACGATGAGAATCGCCTTGGGCGTGATCCGTCGCGGCACCCGCCCGGGCGTTACGTCGCGTTCGGACATGCTTCCTCCTTGTCGTTCTTGCTTGCGTCACGAATCAGGAATACACTGTCGGCTCGAAGCGTGACTGGTTCTATCTACAATAGTACTGGTTCTGCTTCGGGAGCGTCAAGGAAAAGCGAGGTGGGACAGTGACCTCGAGAGAGCGCGTCTGGGCTGCCGTCAACCGACGCGAGCCGGACCGGACGCCCATCGACCTGGGCGGCTCGATCGTCACCGGAATCAACGCCATGGCCTGCGGCAGGCTGAAGAAGCACCTGGGTCTCGACGGTGGTCCGGTGCGGGTGACCAGCGTCATCCTGCTCCTGGCCGAAGTGGGACCGGAGCTCCTCGGGCGCTGGCAGGTGGACGTGCTCCCGGTGCCGCGCTACTACGCCGGGCCGGGTGCGCCCCTGAGCGGGCGGTGGATTCCGCATCCGCTGCCCGACGGCCAGCCGGCCTTGTTCCCGGCGGGGTTTGCCCCCTCGATCCTGACGGACGGGACCTGGGAGATGCGGGAGCACGGCCGGGCGGTGCATACCCTTTCCCCGGGGAGCGGCTCCTTCGTGCCGGCCTGGTTTCCCCTGGCCGGGGCGGACCAGGAAGCCATCGAGGCGTACCCCCTGCCCGGGATCAGCGACGAGGAGCTGGAGTTCCTGCACCGTACCGCGCGCCGCCTGTACGAGACCACGGACAAGGCCCTGTTCGGCTGGTTCGACGGCAGCATCTTCGAGCGCAGCCAATTCCTGTGCGGCTGGGACGAGTTCCTCATGAACCTGTACGGCGAGCCGGAGCTGGCCGAGGCCCTCCTGGAGAAGCTCACCTGCCGGGTCCTCGAGGACCTGGAGCGGTACCTCGAGGCGGTGGGGCAGTATCTCCAGGTCGTGGGCTTCGGGGACGACCTGGGGATCCAGGGGGGCCTCCAGGTGGCCCCGGAGGTCTTCCGCCGCCACGTCAAGCCCCGGCTGGCCCGCATCTACGCCGCCGCCCACGCAGGCACCCGGGCGAAGGTTTTCCTGCACTCCTGCGGCTCGGTCCACGACCTGATCGAGGACCTGATCGAGATCGGGGTGGACATCCTGAACCCGGTCCAGACCGCCGCGGCCCGCATGGAGCCCGAGCGCCTGGCGGGCGAGTTCGGGGGGCGGATCGCCTTCTGGGGCGGGGGAGCGGAGGTGCAGGGGGTGCTGTCCCGGGGCACCCCGGAAGAGGTGCGGCGGGACGTGCGCCGGCGGCTGGAGGTTTTCGGCTCCGGCGGCGGCTACGTGTTCGCCCCGATCCACAACCTCCAGGCGGACGTTCCCCCGGAAAACATCGCCGCCATGTACGACGAGGCGCTGCGCGCCCGCTGACTGGGCTCAACGCCCTTTAGCGGTGCGCAGGCATTCGAGGAGCACGGCCCGCGTGTCCAGGGCCTCCCGGTAGTCATCCAGCTCGATCGTCCACCACCGGCATTCGCTCTTCGTGAGCCGGTCCACGATCGGCTGGAAATCCTCGGCCCTCCGGATCGGGTAGTGGCGGTCGTTCTCCTCTTTTCCGTACATGTGGGCCTCGTGGACGTGATCCGCCACCCGGTCGAGGTAATCCAGGGCCGTGCACTCTCCACTGGCGGCGTGACGGCTGGAGATCGCGTGTCCCGCGTCGAAGGTGATCCGCGCCCCGGCCTCGGAGGCCCAGGCGATCAGGGTGTCGGGATGGCTGGTGGGGCCGCGCCGCAGGTTTTCGAGACAGACCGTGATGCCGCTCCGGCGTGCCTGCTCGACCACCCGGCTCAGGTTCTCCACGAGGCGCTGCGGCTGGATCTGCAGAGCGGGATCCAGGCCCGCATGCAAGGTGATGACCGCTTCGCCGTGCCCCTCCATGGCTTCCAGGGTCCTCCGGTGGAGGTCCAGGGCCCTCTCGGCGAGCTCTGGGTCGGGATCGCCGAGCTCGTAACCCGGAAAGAAGCCGTGGCAGCGGACCGGCAGGCCCCGTTCCAGAAATGGGTCGACATGCCGGGGAAGGTCGCCGAGCCCCTCCGGGCTCGGGGTGTACTCCA
>JAFGFV010000326.1 GCA_016930895.1 Spirochaetales bacterium
CCTCGGAGCTCAGCCACTGGCCGGTGCAGATGCACCTGCTTCCGCCCACGGCCCCCCACTTCCGGGACGCCGACCTGCTGTTGGCGGCCGACTGCGCGGGCTTCGCCTGCGGGGATTTCCATCGGAGCCTGCTCAAGGGCAAGCGGCTGGCGATCGCCTGTCCCAAACTGGACAGCCAGCAGGAAATCTACCTGGACAAGCTCAAGGCCCTGATCGATTTCGGCGGGATCCGCTCGTTGACCGTCGTGACCATGGAGGTCCCCTGCTGCCGGGGGCTGCTGCAGCTGGCCCGCCGGGCCGTGGCCCAGGCCGAGCGCGAGGTGCCGCTGTACTGGAAGGAGCTCAGCGTGGAGGGCCGCATCCTGCAGGAAGGGGAGCTGAAGCAGCCTGCAGGCGTCTAGCGGCGGAACTCCTCCAGGGTCTCGGCGAGCCCGGCGGGCACGAAGGCCCGGATCAGGGTGCCCCCCTCGTCCTCCCGGTACCACTCCACGCTCCCATGAGCGAAGATCCTGCTCTTGAGGTCCCCTCGCGTATAGGGGATCCGCACGTCCACGGCCACGAGGGTCTGCTTGAGGGCCTGCTCGACGGCCTGCAGCAGCCGCGGGATGCCGGCTCCCGTTAGAGCGCTGACCCGCACGGAGCCGTCCCGGGCTACCGGCGGCGCGACCGCCAGCTCGGGGACCCGGTCGATCTTGTTCCAGACCTGGAGAATCGGTTTGTCCGCCAGCCCCAACTCGGCCAGCACCTGGCCCACGGTGCGCACCTGGGCGTCCACCTCGGGGTGGGCCACGTCTGCCACGTGGAGCAGCAGGTCCGCCTCCTCGATCCCTTCCAGGGTCGCCCGGAAAGCGGCCACCAGGTGGGTGGGCAGCTTGTTAATGAACCCTACCGTATCGGTGAACAGCACTTGGGTTCCGGAGGGGAGGCGGACCCGGCGCGTGGTCGGGTCCAGGGTGGCGAACAGCTGGTCTGCCACGTACGCCCGGGGCGGCTCGGAGCGCTCGGAGGCGCCCGGCTGGGGGGACCGCCCCGCGTCGGCCGTGAACAGGGCGTTGAGAAGCGAGCTCTTGCCGGCGTTCGTGTAGCCGACCAGGGCGACCGTCTTGAGCTCCCGGCGGGCCCGCTGCCGGTAGTGCTGCCGGCGGCTGGTGCGCACCTCTTCCAGCTCCCGGCGCAGGGCGGTGATCCGCCGCCGGATCACCCGGCGGTCGTTTTCCAGCTGCGTTTCCCCGGGTCCCCGCAGGCCCACCCCGATGGCGCCGCCGGCGCGCCCGCCGGCCTGGCGGATCAGGTGCCGCCACATCCCGGCGAGCCGTGGCTGCAGGTACTCGTACTGGGCCAGCTCCACCTGGATCTGCCCCTCCCGGCTGTGGGCGTGCTGGGCAAAGATGTCCAGGATCAGGGTGGTCCGGTCCACGACCCTGACCTGCTCTCCGAGAATCCGCTCGATGTTGCGCTGCTGGGCGGGGGACAGCTCGTCGTCGAAGATCGCCAGACCCAGCTCGGGCCGCTGCGCCAGCTCCGCCCGCAGCTCCTCGAGCTTTCCTTTGCCCACGTAGGTGAGCGGATCCGGGTCGCTGCGCCGCTGGAGCAGGCGTTCGGCCACGAGGACGCCCGCCGTATCCGCGAGGCGGGCGAGCTCGTCGAGCGAGCTCTCCGCGGACCAGGCCGCCCGGCGCCCCGTGTCGGTGCCCACGAGCACCGCCTGGCCGTCGCTCGTCGGTCTCGTCAACCTCGAAAGCGGGTCTCCCATCGAAGGGCTACACGTACAGCTTGATGAGCTGGACGAGGTAGTACAGCAGCTTGTACGAGGAGATGAACCGCTGCCGCGCATCCCGATTGGCCCGGGAGACGAGCTCCCGCCAGTTGAGGATGAGCTGGGAGTTGTTCGTTTCGGTGTCGTCGATGATCAGCTTGAGCACCTTGCCCAGCGCCACGGACTGCTGGCTGGCCCGCAGGAGAAGCGCGTTGGACTGGGCGTTGACCTTTTCGATGATCTGCCGGGCCAGGTTCTGGGCCTGCGGGTTCTCCCGGGCCCGGGAGACCAGGCTGGCCAGGCGCCGGCCGAGCTCCTGCTCCTGACTCAGGCTGGAGTCCAGGGCCGTGACCTCGTGCGCGAGCCCCTGGAGGTGATGAAACGCATCGGAGACGACCCGGGAGTGGCTGTTGTCGGCCCACTTGGCCGGGATCAGCAGGAACTCCACGGACCTGCCCAGGTCGCTCTCCAGGTAGTCGGCCAGGAAGCTGTGCAGGCAGTTCATGGGCAGCACGTATCCGAAGCCTCCGAGGAGCTTCTGGGACAGCTGGCCGTTGGTCTCCTCGGTCAGGTTCTTGAGGCGCAAGTACGAGCGGCTCCCGAACAGCTGAGTCAGCAGCGCCTGGAGCTTGTTCGCCTTGCGCTCCTTGGCCAGCTTCTGAACCGTGGCCTCCGTCTGCAGCTTGAACCGGGACAGGAAGTCCTCGACCACGTTGTCCCGGTATACCCGGGGCTTGGGTTTGTAGAAGGGATTGCGGGTGAACAGCTGGGCGGCCAACTCGAGCTCCCGGGTGTTCTGGAGCCTGCGGATCAGGTGGCTGACCCGCCTCCAGGCGTCCCGGGGCACCGCCTCCACGCCCCGGTATGATTTGAGGATCTGGAGGATCTGGCCCCAGTCCTGGCCCAGATCGATCGCGGTGAGGATCTCCAGGAACTGCTCGAGCTCCTCGCTCACGTACTGGCAGTTCGTGGGCCGGAAGCGAGGCACGTAGTCCCGCCGGGATTCCGAGATCTGGGGATCGAACTTTCTCAGGAAGTAGTAGTAGTCGAACAGGATGAGGTCCAGGAGCACGGACACCGAGGCGTAGGTGTCGTTGATCTGCTTGGTCTTGTTGATGTCGAAACCGGCGAACAGGGAGCTCATTTCGTTGTGGGCCTCGGTGCGCAGCTGCTGGAAGCTGGTGTGCTGCGCCCGCTTGCGGAGCGACTCCTCGGACAGGCCCTCTTTCAGGGCGAGCTGCTCCTTGCCCAGGGTGCTGTCGACCACGATCGATCTGAGCACGGCAGAGTTCCTGGCGTTGCTCAGGATGCGCTGTCCCGCGGCCAGAGAGCGGTAGAGCTCGTAGAAGGTCTTGGCCAGGCCCGTGTCCGCCTGCTCGGTCTTGGGATTGAAGTAGTGCACGCCCAGCTTGCGCAGGGCCCGGCCGGATTGCTTGAGCAGCCGGCGCCGCTCCTTGTCCGGGTCTGCGGCCCCGAGGAACAGGTCCGCGAGCTTCGTGAACAGTCCGTCGGAAGCCGGCTCTTGCTGATGCCTGCCCGTGGAGGCGCTCCGCGGAGCACCGTCTTTCATCGCTACAAATTACGAGAAGCGCGGTCGCCTGTCAACGGAGGCAAGCCCGTGCCGAGGCAAGCCCGCGCCGAAGCGTTGCCGAGCCGGGGCGGATCGGTCTATCATCAAGCGGTGAGACGGACGGCCTTGTTCCTGCTGGCGGCGTTCCTGCTGGGAGCCGTGCCGGGGCATGCCCAGTGGAAGACCCTCAAGACTCCGGCCTTCGTGCTGTTCTACCCCGCGGCGCGGGAGCAGCAGGCGCTGGAGGTGCTGGCCGTCCTGGAGGCCACCGGCGGGTACGTGGAGAAGACCCTGGGGGGTCGGGCGCGACGGGTGGCGGTGGTGCTCACGGACGTCGGCATCGAGTCCAACGGCCTCACCGATCCGGTGTTTCGGCGGATCCTGCTGTACCCCTATTCCCCCTCCCCGCAGTCCGCCGCCTCCCTTGCCTCCCTGCAGAGCTGGTGGCGCCTGCTCTGGATCCACGAGTACGCGCATTGGGTGCACCTGGACATGGCATCGGGCGTGCCCATGGTGCTGAAGGCACTCCTGGGCAACGTGGCCGCTCCCAACCTGTTCGCGCCGGCCTGGCTGCACGAAGGGATCAGCGTGTACGCCGAGTCGGGGTTCTCGCCGGGGGAGGGCCGCCTCAACGACGGGAGCTTCGCCGCGTACGTAACCGCGCTCGCCCGGGAGGACGCCCTGCCCTCGATCGCGGCGGCCACCTTCCAGGACAGCGATTTTCCCGGCGGCACCGGCCCCTACCTGTACGGAGGGGTGTTCCTGGGCTACCTCGTGGAGACCTATGGAGAAGAGGCTCTGCGGGAGTTCCTGCGCGGGACGAGCTCCTCCCTGCTGTCGTATCTCTCGCCTTTCCTTCCCGCGGTGGGGCTGGACTGCAGCGCCCGACGGGCCTTCGGGAAGTCCCTGCGGAAGCTGTGGCAGCAGTGGGGCGAGGAGGAGCGGCTCCAAGCTAGCCGGGTACAAGCCGGCGGGCCTGAAGACCCGAGCGTGCGGCTGGGCGCGGATCCCGGCTGGCTCGAGGAGCCGGTGGCCTGGGGCGGCCAGCTGTTCTACCGCCGCTCCAGGCCCCTCGACACCCGTCCCCTCGAGACCCGGTGGGTCCACGAGCTCGTGCGCCTCGACCCCGACGGGGGCGGCGAAGAGGTCCTGGTGCGGAGCCCGGGGCCGTTCACGGGGCCGCTCGTGGTCCGGGACGGGACCCTGTACTACGCGCTCCTGGAGTTGGGCAGGGGTTTCGCCAACACCGAGCTGGCCGGCTACGGGTTCGAGGCCCAGGTCCTGGGGCTGGACCTGCAGAGTCGCGAGCACCTGCCGCTGCTCCGGGCCCCCCTGCGCACCTTCGCGGTCCTGGCCGACGGAGACCTGCTGTGCAGCCTGGATCGGCAGGAGCATTTCGGCTCCGAGATCGCGCTGTTCCGGCGGACCACGGGAGCCTTGGAGAGGCTCTTCGAGACGGAGTACCTGGTCGCCGAGATCGCAAACGGTCCCGAAGGGGTGTTCGTGTCGGCTCGCCGCGACGGCGAGAGCTTCGGCGTCTACCGGGTGTCCGGCCTGTCCGGATTCGGCCCCGCCGACGCTCTCGATCCCGGCGCGCTCCGGCTGGAGCCGGTCCTGGGCAGCGGCTCCACCGAGGGATGGCTGAGCCTGGGGGGCGGCCGGCTGTACTTCGCGGCCAACCCCGGCGGGCAGCATCGCATCTACGGATTGGAGCTGTCGAGCGGCCGCAGGGGCGTCTCGGCCACCCTTGACTACCAGAGCGCCCCGGCCTTCGACCCCGCGAGCGGTCGCCTGTACGGCCTGGGCCTCGAGCCCGGCGGGTACACTCTCTACGAAGTGGCGGATCCACTGGCGGCGTCCCCATCCGCCGCGTGGACGCCGGCGACCGGGCCGACGACCGGGCCCCCGCCCGCGCCCTGGGCGCCGCCGCCGGTCCCCGAGGAGCGGGTGCGCCGCGGCGGTTACCTGGACAACCTGGCCACGCTCCTGCCCAAGGCCGTGCTGCCGGTGCTGTTCGCCTTCAACACCGCGACCTGGGACGTGCAGCTCGGGGCGACCCTGCTGGGGATGTCCGCCCTGGGAGATCTGAGCTATGACCTGTCGGTGTTCTACGATTCCTTCAGCGGCCGGGCCGAGCTGGAGGCGGCGCTTCAGGTGCGGCCTGCCCTGCCGCTGCAGGCGGAGCTCTACTTCAGCACGCACGGGACGACCAGCCTGGGGCTCACCGTGGTGAGCCCCCTGGTGCGCAGGTTGAGCTCCGGCCTCTCTTACCTGAGCCTGGGGGCCGGGGCGCGGCTGTTCGACGCAGGCTTTTCCCGCTTCGAGCTGACCCCCCTGCTGGGAGTGGGCCTGCGGGGACCCTTCACGAGGCTGGGGGTGCAGCTCAGCCTTCCGGGGGAGAGCCGGGTCCTGGGCTCGCAGCAGGATGCCCTGGCCCTGCTCGGGGGCCTGGAGCTGAGCCAGCTCCTCGGGCCCGTCCAGCTCGGCTTCGAGGCTGTGGGAGTGAGCTCCTTCGTGGGTCCCGCCTGGCGGCTGCCCGCACCCCCGGCGTATGCCGAAGGCCTGCCCGCGCTGCTGGGCGCCGAGGGCCGCCTGGAGCTGTGCGTGCCGGTGCTCCGGGTCCGCTGGGGGCTCTGGAACCCCGCCGTGTACCTGGAGGACGTCTACCTGGCCGCCTTTACGGAAGCGGCCCTGAACGAGTCTTTGGCCCTGCAGCTCTCCGCGGGAGGGGAGCTGCACCTGGAGCTCAGGGCCCTGGCGGCCGCCACGGGGGTACCGGTGGACCTGTTCCTTCGCGTGGCGGTCTCCCGCGAAGGCGAGCTGGGCGTCTCGTTCGGAGTGGAGAGCTATGGCTTAGAGGACTACATACGCAGCCACCGGAGGGAGGTGATCAAGCAATGAACAAACAGGTCCACGAGCTGACGGCCGCAGACGGCCACAGGATCTTCACCCGCTCCCTGGTGCCTTCGGACCCCCGGGCCCTGCTGCTTCTGTTCCACGGCCTGCACGAGCACTCGGGGTACTACGGAGCGGCCATGGACTCCCTGGGCGAGGCCGGCATCGCGGTGTTCGCCGCGGACCATCGGGGCCACGGTTACAGCGGCGGGGTTCCCGGGGACGTAGGGTCCAACGAGGCGGTGCTGGAGGACGCGGCACGGGTGCAGGCGGAGGCCCGCGGGATCGTGCCGGATGTGCCGCTGTTCCTGTGGGGGCACAGCTACGGGGGCCAGCTGGCTCTGCTGTACGCCCTTCGGCACCAGAAGGAGCTGTCCGGCGTGGTGCTCCTCGCTCCCCTGGTGCTGGTGCCCGCCTACATCTCGCCGATGACCGTCCGGGTCGCCCGGCTGTTGGGCAAGCTCTTGCCCCGGCTGCCGATGCAGCCGCTGGGGTATGACCGGACGAGCCGGGACCCGAGGGTAATCGCGCAGCTGGAGAGCGATCCTCTGTACTACAAGGGCGGGATCCGGGCGCGCACTGGCAACGCCATGCTCGACGGGATGCAGGAAGCGACCCGGCGCATGGAGGAGCTCGAGCTTCCGCTGCTGGTCCTGCACGGAGAGAAGGACGAGACCGTGGAGCTGGCCTGCTCCCGGGCGGTGACTGAACGGGCCGCCGGATCCGACAAGATTCTGAAGCTCTTCCCGGAGGCCATGCACCACCTGATCCTGGAGCCCGAGGGGCCAGAGGTCCTGAAGCTGATCGGCGACTGGATCCTCGAACGGATCCCTTGAGCGTGTCCGCCGTCCCTGTGCCCGCAGGGGAGCTGCGGGCCTGGTGTGCGGAGCAGGGCTTCCCGCGTACCGCCACGGTGAGCACCCGGCACCTGCCTGCGATTCTGCGTTCTCATCCGGAGGTTGCCGCCCTCGGCGAGGGGACCTACCTGCTGGCGGCCCTTTCCTGTTTCCGCCGCGAACCCGAGGACCGCTCGACCCCGGCGGAGCCCCACGGGCTGATCGCACCCTTCGCCCGGCGCAACTACTATCGCGAGGCGGTGCTCCGCCTGCGGCCGGTGACCCGCAGGCTCGGCTCGGCCGCGGGCGTGGCCCCGCGGGAGCTGCGGATCTTCTGCAATTCACCCCTTCCCGAGAAACCTCTGGCCGTCGCTTCGGGGCTGGGCGCCTACGGGAAGAATGCTCTGGTGCTGATCCCGGGGCTGGGCTCCCTGTTCGTGATCGCCGGGATCTTTGCCCCCCTGGAGTTGAGCGGCACGGAGCCGGCGGAGCGAGGGCCGGGCGGCGGCCTGGAGGTCGGAGGGATGTGCGGGAGCTGCACCGCCTGTCAGGATGCCTGCCCGGTCGGGGCGCTCTCCGAGCCGGGCCAGCTGGATCAAGCCCGCTGTCTCCAGGCCTGGGCCGGCACGTACGGCGAGCTGCCGGCAGAGCTGGTCGACGCCTGGGGTTTCCGCCTCTACGGCTGTCAGGTCTGCCAGGAGGTCTGCCCTCACAACCGCAGCCTGCGTGAGCAGACCGAGACGGTCCTGGGGGAGCTGGGCCCGAGCCTGCCGCTGCGGCGCGTGCTGGAGCCGGACCCGGAGGAGCTCGCCGGGCAGCTCAGGCGCACCGCCCTGGGCATGTCCTGGATCAGCAAGCGGGCGCTGCAGCGCAATGCCCTGCTGGCGGCGGGGCACCGGGCACGGGCGGGGTTTTCCGTGGGCGGGGCGCTCCTCCGGCTGGTGGAGGCCCACGGAGGCAGCGGCGACCCGGTCTTGGCCGGCGCCGCCGCCTGGGCCCTGAAGCGCATTACGGACGGCAAGCTCCGGTGATCGACTGGCGCCGGAACCTCGTCTTTGTCTGGATCGCCCAGGTCCTGTCCCTGGTCGGGTTCAGCTTCGCGCTTCCCTTTGCCCCTTTCTACCTGCAGGAGCTCGGGGTCAGGGGGGAGGAGACCCTGCGCATCTGGAGCGGACTGTTCATGGCCGGGGCCGGCATCCCCCTGGCGATCATGACCCCGATCTGGGGGTACCTGGCGGACCACTGGGGGCGCAAGGCCATGACCCTGCGGGCTACCCTGGGCGGGACCGCGGTTCTCCTTGGCATGGGGTTGGTACGGACCCCCGGGGCGCTGCTGCTGCTTCGGGTCCTGCAGGGGGTGTTCACGGGCACGGTCGCGGCGAACCTGACCTTGGTGGTTTCGACCACCCCGGAGGAGCGCATCGGTTTCGCCATCGGCGTCATGAACTCGGCGGTGTTTGCCGGCAACGCCGTGGGGCCCCTGATCGGCGGGGCCA
>JAFGFV010000327.1 GCA_016930895.1 Spirochaetales bacterium
GCCAGGATGAAGCCCAGGTCCTTGACCAAACAGAGCTGAGAGATGTTCTCGCTCATCATGCGCCAGCCTTCGCTGTAGGCGCCTCCGGTCATGGATTTCTCCGCGTATTCGAGGCCGCGCTCGTAGTGTTCCGCCGCGGCCTCTTTCCGCTCCCGGATCTTGCAGGCGCGGCCCATCAGGTACTCCAGGCGGCTCGCCCAGAGATTGCGCTCCCGGGATCCCACGAATGCGGAGGCCAGCTCTTTGAGGGCGCAGGCGTAGCGGAGCTCCACCTCCACTAAAGGCTCGTCGTTGTACATGGCGTCCCGCAGGGCCTCATAGGCAATCCGGAGGTTGGAGCTATCGGCCCGGGCCGCAGGCACGGCAACCAGAGCCGCCGCGACGGCAATGAGAATCAGGACAAGTCGTTTCACGCCCAAAGGTATACCACCTCGCTAGCAGGATATCCAAGCGGCTCTCAGTGGTTGGCGGCCCCGGCGGCCGCGGGAGGCTATCGGCGGGCGTGATCGCCTGCAATCCTGGGCATCTGTCCCCGGTAGATCGTCTTGCTCCCGCCTTGCCGATCGATCGCTGCCTGGATGTCGGTCCGCGCGCGTTCCTGGAGCCCTTCAGCGGCAGCCCGGAGGGACCCGCGGCCCCAGCCGGGACCCGGTCCGGGATCGATGGGCCTGCCGATCACGACCGTGACCCTCGGGGGAATGTAGACCCGGCGTCCGAGCACGGTCAGGAAGCTCCGCCCCCCCCAGGTCCTGGCATGGAGAACCGTGGCCACCGGGATCACCGGCACCCCGAGACGGGCAGCCAGCACGAACACTCCGGGGTGAAAGGACTGCACGACCTGGCTCCACTGGAAGCACTCGCCCTCCGGAAAGAAATGTACGAACCCCATGTCGTCCAATCCCCGACGGACGTCACTTTCGAACAGGCGGAAGGCCCGCGGATTGATCGGAATCGGCACGGCGCCCAAGAGGCGGACAAAGGTCCCGAGCACCGGGATCAGGGCCGTTTCTTCCAGCATCGTGAAGTACGTACGGAAGGGGAACAGAACCGCCGCGAGCACCCCGGGGTCCAGGAACAGGGTGTGGTTGCTGACCAGCAGGGCCGGCCGGGCGCGTCGGAGATTCCACCAGCCCTGCAGACGCAGCCCGAAGATGACCCGACTCACGAAGACGACCGGGTACAGAACCGTGTAGAACACGAAGTGCGAAAGCACGCGGAAGGCGACGGAGAGATTGATGGGGTGGTCTCCGGAGTGATAGGCCATGACTGCTAGCGGCGGCGACCCGCGCCTACTCCAAGCCCCCGGCGTCGCCGGGGATCACTTGACCACCCGGCCTTTCCACACCATCCCCGTGCCCCAGGTCAACTGGCCGTATCCCCTCCACATCATCAGCAGTACGTGGACGAAGACGAGCGGATACAGAAAGGGAACGTACCACTTGAGCCCCCGGTCGTATAGAACGCAGGCCCACGTGAGCTGGAAGAGGATCACCGAAACGGCGACCAGGCGCGTGTACGGGTTTCCGACCAGGAGGTACGGGACGAGCAGGGCCGCGGGCAGCAGGAAGAAGAAGAGGGTGGCCAGGGAAGCGGAGGCTATGGACAGCATCTTGCGGTCCATGAAGTCGCTCACGTTCTTGGCGATGCCGTTGAAGGAGGCCCGGTAGCCGTCGTACATGCGGCAGGCCACCTGCTTCTGGACATCCAGGAAGATCGTACGGAACCCCGCGCCGCGCAGCTTGCGGGCCAGATAGATGTCGTCGCTGATCTGTCCGGAGACAGCGGCGTAGCCCCCGATGGCCTCGTAGGCCTCCCGGCGGACCACGATGAACTGCCCGATGGCAAACGAGAGCAGGGGGGTCCGGGTGGCCGCGATCAGCCAGATCGGCATGATGACGGCCGTCATGATGTACATGGCCGGCACGATGATGGCCTCTCCAAAGGAGTGCAGGTCCTGGCTCACGTAGCCGGACACGAAGTCCACCCGGTGCCACTCGAGGTTGGTCACGGCCCAGGCCACGCTGTCCGGAGCGTGCACCGTATCCGCATCGGTGCACAGGAAGTAGTCCCCGGTAGCCAGGTCGGTGAGCTGCTGCATCGCGTGGGGCTTGCCATGCCAGCCCTGCGGCGGCAGCGGCCTGCCCGGGACAGCCCGAATCAGCGTTGGGTAGCGTTGGGCGTAGTCCGAGATGATGCCCCAGGTTGCGTCGGTGGACTGGTCGTCGAGGACGATGATTTCGTAGTTCTCGTAGGTCTGATCGACCAGGGAATCGAGGCAGCGCGCGATGTTCGCTTCTTCGTTTCGCGCCGGAATCAGGACCGATATCTTTTTTCCGCTGGTCCGCCGGGGTTTGCGCGAGCTCAGGCGCAGCCAGATGATGTTGCTGGCGGCCAGGAAGAAGAAGTAGAAACTGCCGAGGACGAGAAGGATGTGAACGACCCGGAGAACCGCTGGCGGCAGGGGAAACACTTTGTGAACTCCCTCCTGGCGGGCAGGCTGAGACAACAATCGCTGCTACCATCCAAGTATAGCACAACCGGAAGAAGAAGGGCAAAGGTCCCGGCCGCCAATCGCCGGACCGGCGGTGCGTCTGCTTGCCGCGGCCTGTGGCGGGGGCTATACTGGTGAAGCGAGGTGGCTCCCCGGCGTGACTCGCGCCGGCGCGGGAGGTGGGCGGATGGCCGAGGCGAGTAGCAGGCAGTTCATCCTGTTGCCGATGCAAGGGATCCGGATGACGGGGCCCGGCGATGAGGCATCGCGCGATGAGGCATCGCGCGATGGAGCGTCGGGCGATGGAGCGTCGGGACTCGCGGCGGCAACCGGGCGCTTTTTTCGCAGCCTGACCCACCGGCCCGGCCCCGCTCGGGCGGTCCGGCTGGGGGCCAGGCCAGCCGTGGAGCTGCGGCTGCTGGACTCCGTAAGCCAGTACGGGGCCAAGCTGGTGGAGATCGCCC
>JAFGFV010000328.1 GCA_016930895.1 Spirochaetales bacterium
AGGTGAATCGCATGGGCATCGTCCTGAAGCGAGCCTACGAGGCTCCGGCCGCGAAGGATGGGTACCGCGTCCTGGTGGATCGCCTGTGGCCGCGAGGCGTGTCCAAGGAGGAGGCCAGGCTCGACGCCTGGCTCAAGGAGGCCGCGCCCTCGGACGAGCTGCGCAGCCGATTTCACGGCGAGCGCGCGGGCTGGTCCGAGTTCCGCCGCCGCTACCTGGCAGAGCTCAAGCCCCATCGGGAGGAGTCGCGACCCCTCGCGCACAGGGCTCGGGAAGGCCGGGTCACCCTCGTGTACGCTGGCAGGGACGAGCGTCGCAACAACGCCGCGCTGCGGCATCCACAGAGAAGCTCCCTAGCGGCATCCTCCGGGTCTCGATTGCCTGGTTTCGGGCATTCCGCGGCGCGGGCGGTGGCGGGCAAGCTTGTCGGGCGGCAGGGCTGCGAGATGCACGCCACCCACATCCCCACCCCCGGGGACGAGGTGCGGCTCCCTGAGCCGGCCCGGGAAGAAGGCAGAGGGATAGAGCTTGCCGGGCGCTATCCTCCGCCCGCCGCCCGGAGAGCCCGCAGCAGCACCAGCTGCACCACGATGGCCGCGCCCAGGAGCGCCGCGCAGCCCAGGCCGAGCATCGCCATCGAAAACTGCTCGTAGACCAGAGCCCCGACCGCCGAGCCGGCGATCAGCCCACCGGCCAAGAGAGCCTCGTGAAGCGCCATGCGCGCCGCCCGGCGGGGAGAGCCGGAGGCGCCGTGAAAGAAGCTTCCCGAGAAGCCCAGGGAGACCAGGGGCCCCATGCCGCCGAGGCTCAGGGCGAGGGGCACGGGGGCGCGGACCCGGGTCATCACCACCACGAGCGCCGCCAGCGCGCCGAGGCCGAGACTCATGGGGGCCAGGCGAAAGTGCCAGAAGCGCGCTCTGCCGAGGATCACAAACCCCGCCGTGGTGGAGAGCGCCCGCACCAGCAGCACGGCCCCGATGGTCCCCTTGCTGAGCCCCAGTCCGTCCCGGGCGTGCATCGGGAGCACAGTCAGAATCACTCCCAGCACGGTGAAGGTGGCAAACAGCCCGATCCAGGCCGGGAAGCGCAGGGGCGTGCTGCGGTCCTCCTTCCCCTCGGCGGCCTTCCTTCCCGCGTCCAGGTGGCGGTCGGTCCGAATTCTCGGCAGGGCCACGGCGGCACCGCCCAGGAACAGGCAGTTGGCGGCCAGCAGGCCCGCAGCGGCGTACAGGGGGTAGCGGGCGGAGAGACCGCTCAGGGAACCGGCCACGAAGGGGCTGATCACGTT
This sequence comes from Spirochaetales bacterium, assembly GCA_016930895.1. The sequence continues at coordinate 1,289 of JAFGFV010000328.1, forward strand.
GGCCGCGCTGCCCGCCAGGGTCAGGCGGGACATCATGCGCCCGAGCGGGGCCCCTTCGAAGTCGGCGGAAAGCCAGCTCATCAGCGGCGGCCAGAACAGGGACATGAACAGCCCGAAGAGCCCGTAGAAGACGAACAGGAGGGCCACGGCCGGACTCGCCAGGATGCCGAAGATCGCCAGGCACATGCCCCCCGTCGAGAGGATCAGGGAGTGCCGCGGCCGCAGCCTCTCCCCGACCGGCCCCATGGTCAGGCAGCCGGCAACATAGCAGGCCTGCCAGGTGGCGGCGATCCAGCCAACCTGCGACGGGGGAACCCCGAACACCTCCCGGGTGTAGAAGATCATGCCCAGGGTCAGCAGGCCCACGCTGGCCTCGGTGGCAAAGGCCGCAGGCAGGATCACGGCGCTCTTGCCGATGCCGGCCGACAGGGCACGAAGCAGCTGGCGAGGGTGATTGACGTACGGAAGCTTCATGATCCTCTTACCGCAGCCCCCTCCTGAGAGCATCCCGGGAGCATCTCACGGCGGCCTGCGCGGCGCGGGTTCGTCGACTCAGTCGGCTTCCGGATCGATCAGCTTGTCCTCGTCCACCAGCAGGATGAGCTGTTCGGGGAGCCCGTTGATCAGATTGCGCGGTAGCAGCAGTCCGTAACGGTTCGACAGATCGATGATGAACTCCAGATGGTCGTAGTTCCAGTTGTGGAAATCATCCTCGCTTGCCGATGCCGTCAGTGTTGTCGCCAGCTCCGCGCACACCTCCGGGAGCTCCTCGGGCGCGAACCTCTGGAGGGCGTCGGCGAACAACTGCTTGCCGTCCACGCCTTCCGGAAGCGCGGCCAGGAAGGCCCGCTCCAGCGCCTCCACGCCCTTGTCCGTGGACAGGGCGTCGGCGAACGTCTCCTTGTAGGAATTGACTCTCTTTGCCATTTCGACCTCCCAACTCTATCGTCGCGTACTCTCGGCAAGCCGTCAATCACCCGGCGCCCGGAGTCGCGCCCTCGCCGGCCTCCTTCTCCCCGGCGTACCAGCACAGCTCGTTCGAGCTTCTAGTGGCTACAAAATCGTACATCGAGGGCCTCCTCCCCACCTGGTGTTCTCGCTCAGATGTTCGCCGTGCGTGCTCCCGCTCCTGCCGAGACAGTCAAGCACTTCCGCGCCCGGATCGGAATATGCCGATCCGGCTATGAGCGAGCGGCCAATAGGGTTAGCTCCACGGCAGCCCGGCGCCGTCGGTCCGACAGGGTCAGCCCGATAGCGTCAACCCGATAGCCTCTTGCTCGGGCCAATCGAACCGTATAGAGTTATGGGCCGGGAAACACGCCGACTGCTATCCTTCGACCAAGCGCGGTTGAGCAAACCCTGGCAGACGAGGGAGGGCCCATGGGAGTCCTGGAGCTGGAAAAGGTGTCTCTGACATTGGAGGGCAGGCGGATCCTGGACGAGATCAGCCTGGACGTCTGGGAGGGGCACATCCACGCGATCGTCGGTCCCAACGGCGCCGGCAAGACGACCCTTTCCGCAGTGATCATGGGACTCAAGGGCTACGAGGAGTACGAGGGTACGATTCGCTTCGACGGCCGCGACCTGAAAGGCATGAGCGTGGACCAACGCGCCAGGGCGGGGATGACCATGGCCTGGCAGGAGCCGGCGCGCTTCGAAGGGCTGACCGTGGAGATGTTCCTGGAAGCATCGCGCGCAAACCGCCGGGACGCCGGACAGGGCGGCCAAGACGCCGGGGCTTCCGGCCTGGAGCAGGTGCTCG
>JAFGFV010000329.1 GCA_016930895.1 Spirochaetales bacterium
GGACCTCGCCTTCCTGCGGCGCTTCGGTACCCCGTGGTTCGGGGAAGGAGAGTCGCTGCCGGGAGAGTTCCACGGGCCCAGGCGCTTCGTGGCTCCGCTGAACCCCGGACTCTACGTGACGGACGAGTACTACTGGGATACGGATCGGATCCTGTTCTTCTCGGACATGACCGGGTCGGGTTGGAGAACCTACGGGAGGCAGGGTACGGGACAGGATCAGTTCTCCCTGTTCGTGCCTCTGTCCTGACGGGATGTCCGGAAACCCCGAGAGCAAAGGAGTAGATGCGATGCGTGGCAATACGTCTCGAGCGATCCTGGCGGGGCTCGTGGCGCCGATCGTGCTTGTGCTCTGCGGATGCTACTTCGATAGCCTTGGAGGGGGGAATACGACCCAGGCCACCCTGTCCGTGTCCATGAAACAGCCCGTCGGCACCGTGACCTCCATCGCCCTGGTGGTGTCGGGGCCGGGCATGGCGTCGATCGCCCGTGCACTGCCCGTGGCCGACACGGAGGTGTCCCTCGAGGTTCCGGCTGGGGCGGATCGCACCTTCACGGTCCTGGTCAATACTGCGGACATGTCCTTCAAGGGGGAGACCACGGTAGATCTCGTGGCCGGGGAGTCCGCCGCCGTGAGTGTGCGGCCGGTGCTGGCCGCCACGGAGCTCGTGTTTCCGGACTTCACCAACAACTTCGGCAACAGCAAGCTCCTCCAGATCCGCGATATCGGGGACACCAGCTTCCAGGAGCTGTTCGGAAGCGGGATCGCCGGCATCGGCTTCGCCGACGCCCAATTCAAGCCGTACGACGTGGACTTCGACGATCGCGGCAGAATCTACATCGCCAACAACTACGGCGGCAGCGGGATGGGTGTCAATGCGGTGATCCGGACCGACGACATAACGGGCGCCGGAGGCTTGAAGTTCACCGAGCTGGAGTACGACTACGGGGTCAACTCCCTGGCGGTGGACCGACCGAGGAGCCTCGTCTATTTCTCCACGACAGCATTCATGTCCACTCCCTCGGCCCTGCACCGCTGCAACCTGGACGGCGGCAGCATGACCACCCTGGCCACTATCGCGGGCGTGGAACCGATCCAAACCATCCGCGGCATGGCCGTGGACGAGAATGGCATCCTCTACATCGTGGGTACGAACTCCCTGGGGCAGCCACGCGTGTTCCGCTATGACCCGGTCGGCCAGAGCGTGCTCAGCACCTACAGCGGCAATCTCAACGACCCCTGGGACGTCCTGTACAAGTCCCCGTACGTGTACGTGGCCAACAACAACGGTGCAGACAACTACAAGATCATACGTGTGAACGCAGACCTCAGCTCCCCTGTCGGCTACGGCCAGGATGCCGGGGACGACACTCTTCCGGATACCGCCCCGGGAATGTTCTACGGCCCCCGCCGTTTCGTGGCCGTCCTGAACCGGAAGATTACGATCATCGACGACCACAACGTGGAGCGTCTGGACAAGCTGGTCTCGATGGACGACATCACGGGAGCGGGCTGGCAGACCCTGCCGGTTTCCGGAAACGGACAGAGCCTCTTCACCTTCTACTACACCTGTTAGACCCGGCGGCACGGGGCCATGCGGATCGTCTACTACACCTCCGGCGTGACGGGCTCGGGGCGGCTCGTTCGAGGCCTGTCCATCGGCAATGCCCTGCGGCGCGCCGGCTCGGACGCGGACTACGCCCTTCTGAGCAGCTCGCCGTTCGGCCGCCTAGCCGACCTGCTCGGATTCGCCCACCGGGAGATCCCGCCGGAATCTGAGAACCAGCTCTCCCCGGATGGCTATCCCGATTCCGCTGTGTATCGAGCGCTCCAGGATCTGCAGCCGGACATCCTGCTGGTGGACCTGCTTTGGTTCCCGCTCCTGCACTTTCTCCACGAGATCCCGGGGAGGAAGGTCTTCCTGTGGCAACAGCTGGACGCCGGCTTCTTCACGATTCCGCTACCCGTAGGTCCGCTCTCCTTCGACCCGGCCCAGTATGACCTGGTGGTGGCCATCGAGCCCTTCACAGGCGAGGGCCCGGCGACCCAGGTGAATCCCCTGATCCTGCGCAACCGCGACGAAATCCTGCCCCGGGCCGATGCCCTGTCGGCCCTCGATCTGACCGAAAGGAAACACTGCCTGATCGCCATCAACGCCCATCCCGGGGATTTCGAGCGGGTGCGGGAGCGCTACTCCTACCTGGCCAGCTCCGGCTACCGGCTGGTGTATTCGACCAACTACCAGGGAGGGCTCTTCCCGGCGGTGGACTACTTCAACGCCTTCGACCTGGTCGTGTGCGGAGCCAGCTACAGCGCCTTCTGGGAAGCCGTGTACTTCGACAAGGAGGCGATTTTCGTGCCGGTCGTGACCCGGTTCACGGACAGCGAGCGCCTCCTCAGGGAGTATCGGGACTATCGCTTCGAGGAAAACGGGGCGGACCAGCTCGTGAGGATTCTCCTCACCCTCTAACTGGCGCCTTTGACCGCCGCGTACAGCATCACGTCGCCCGCCACCGCCCCGAGTACAGTGCGCAGCAAGGCACTGCGGAAATACCGCCAGGTCCGGACTCGCCCTCTGATCCCGACGTAGGTCTGGATTGGGATGGCCCGGAGCACCCGAAAGCCCTCCCGACCCAGGAGCCCTGCCAGGCTGCGGCGGCTGAAGTACTGAAGATGATAGGGCAGCGCGAACAGAGGCCACCGCTTGCGCAGCAGCAGCCGGGACAGCGTGGCGACGTTCAGGGTTTCCACCAGGAGAGCCCCCGAATCCTTCAA
>JAFGFV010000330.1 GCA_016930895.1 Spirochaetales bacterium
CAATCCGCCCCCAACGCTGGAGGATCTCCTGTACACCGGATTCTACCCGCGCATCTTCGACCGCAAGCTCAATCCCACGGAGGCGTGTTCCTTCTACGTAAGCACCTACGTGGAACGGGACCTCAGGCAACTCCTCAACGTCCGCGACCTCGCCCAGTTCGAAGTCTTTCTCAGGCTCTGTGCGGGACGCACGGGTCAGCTCCTCAACCTGACCACCCTTGGTGACGACACCGGAATCAGCCACAGCACGGCCCGGCACTGGCTGTCGATCCTGGAGGCCAGCTACGTGGTCAAGCTGCTGCGGCCGTACTACAGGAACTTCGGCAAGCGGCTGGTCAAGGCGCCGAAGCTGCATTTCCTCGACACCGGCGTGGCCGCCTTCCTGCTGTCCATCACCGAAAAAACTCAGCTGCAAAGCCACCCGCTCAAAGGCGCGCTCTTCGAGTCGTTCGTGGTGTCTGAGCTCCTCAAGCGGCGCTTCAACCGCGGACAGGCCGACAACCTGTACTTCTTTCGGGACAGCAAGGGGCTGGAAGTCGACATGGTCCTGGATTTCGGGCAGGAAGTCGAGCAGGTCGAGATCAAGGCCGGCAAGACTCTGAGCGCGGACTCGCTTGCCCCACTGCTCAAGTTCCGACAGCTGCACGGCGGGGTGAGGCAGTCCTACGTCGTCTACGGGGGCAGCCAAACCCTGCGCCGGGAAGGCGTCCGGGTCGTAGGCTGGAGGGGGGTCGGCAGCCTCGGGTAACCGCGGAAGCTTCCGTCAGGGAAGCCTTTGGCGGCTGGGGCAGACCGCCGGTTCAGCGGATGGTGCCTGCCCTCTACCTCTTCAGGAACCCCGGCAGGGTCGAATCGTAGCGCCGGCTCGCCTCGGGATCGTCCACGAGGGGCTCCAGGTACTGCTGCAGCTCCGGCGTCCAGTCCCCGGCATGGGTGTGCGCGGTGATGTAGTTCGTGGGCATGGGATGGCTGCCCACGACCACTGGGAGCCCCACGTAGTCCCGGATGTACGTGATAAAGTCCTCGAGGTAAGGACAGGGCGGATAGCCGGCGAGAAAGCAGGAGGCCAGAATGATCTCCTCGGCCCCGTATTTCTTCATCTCCGCGGGGGCCCGCTCCAGTCGCTCTCCCGGGCAGCCGCCGCAGGGGATGAAGCCGACCACCTCGATGGGCTCGTCCTTCGGGTACTTGCGGAACACCCCGGCGCGCTCCTGTATGGCCATGAAGCATTTCCCGCCGATGCAGGTTCGCTCCCGATTGCAGATGATGATTCCGATCTTCGCCATGGCTGTCTCCCGTCCTGATGTGAACTCTACGCCACGGTATTCCGATGCGGCCGCTTTGTCAAACCGTGGTTTGACGCGGGCCCCTGAAACGTGCCCTAATAGCCGGGGAACACGGACTACCACGACGGGAAGGGACGAGGCATGGACGCTGCAGGGATCAAGCAGGCAGTAGGCAGGGCGGCGGTGGACGCGCTGGTGAGGGACGGGATGAAGCTCGGTCTGGGCACGGGCTCCACGGCGGTAGAGGCGGTCTACCGGGTCGGCGAGCTTCTGCGCGCCGGGACCCTGCAGGACATCAAGGCGGTGCCGACCAGCTTCCAAACCGTGGTGGCCTGCCAGACAGAGGGCATCTCCCTGTGGACCCTGAACGACCCGGTCATCGGCGGGGCCCTGGACCTGACCATCGACGGGGCCGACGAGGTCGACCCCCAGTGGCGCCTGATCAAGGGAGGGGGGGCGGCCATGCTCATCGAGAAGATCGTGGCCCACGCCTCCCAGGCGTACTGCATCATCGTAGATGACTCCAAGATCGTCACGCGCCTGGGGGAGAAGGCCCCCGTGCCGGTGGAGGTCTTTCCGGAGGCTTTGACCACCGCCACGCGGAGCCTGGAAGCCCTGGGCGGCACCGTCGAGCTGCGCATGGCGGTCCGCAAAGACGGTCCGGTGACCACGGACCACGGCGGTTTCGTGCTGGACGTCCGCTTCCCCCACGGCTTCGATCCGCCCCGGATGGAGCGGGAGATCATGGCCATCCCGGGGGTCACGGCCAACGGGATCTTCACCTGTCCGGTCACGGACCTGATCGTCGGCGCCCCGGACGGCAGCACGGATCATCGCCGTAAGCTCTAGCACCCCAGAACATATCTCCCTCTGATATCAGGAAAATTTGCGGCACCCGAAAGCCCTGTCCTATACTTAATGAGTCCAGGCTTGTCTGAGCTCCGGCCGGGATGACACACCCCCTGGACCCACTCCGCGGGCGTCCGCGGGCGCCCCACAGGAACCCGGGAGGTGAACCATGAAGGCGAGGCAGGCAAGGCAGGCAGTTGCGGTGGCAGTGCTGGTGCTGGTCCAGGCAGGGACGTTGGGATGCGTCATCCTGCCCGCCCGCGCCTTTCCCAAGGCCACGGGAGCGGTGGAGGTGCCGGGACTCCAGGCCCCGGTGGAAATCATCCGGGACAGCTACGGGGTCCCGCACATCTATGCCCGGAACGCCGAGGACCTGTTCTTTGCCCAGGGGTACGTTCATGCCCAGGACCGCTTCTGGCAAATGGAGTTCTCCCGCAGGGTGGGCTCCGGGCGCCTGGCCGAGCTGTTCGGCGAGAAGCTCCTGGAGACGGACATCTTCCTGAGGACCGTGGGACTCTACCGGGTGGCGCAGAAGGAATACGAGCTTCTCGACCCGGAAGCCAAGGGCTACCTGGACGCATACGTGGCCGGGGTCAACGCCTGCATTGCCGACAAGAAGCCGGGACAGCTTGCCCTGGAGTACTCCCTGCTCAAGCTCACCGGCACGGAGTTCGAGATCGAGCCCTGGACCGCGGCTCACAGCATCACCTGGGCCAAGATGATGTCCTACGACCTCTCCGCCAACATGGATCTCGAGCGGGAGCTCTTTGAGCTGCTCCGCACGGCCGGGGTCCCCGGAGCGGAAGACATGTTCGCCCCCTACCGGGAGGACATGCCCTTCGTGCTCACCGACGAAGAGCTCGGCCTCGGAGGGCTGCGGGCCCCCTCGGGCGGGAGCGAGCTGCACCTGGCCGGGAGGGCGATCCCCTGGTTCCTGGGCCAGGGGGCGCCGCGTGGCTCCAACACCTGGGTCATCTCGGGCAGCAGGACCACAAGCGGCAAACCGATCCTGGCCAACGACACCCACCTGGGAATCCAGATGCCCTCCATCTGGTACGAGATCGGCCTGCACACGGTGGATGAACAGGGCCGGCCCCTGGAGGGCGCCCCCGGCCAGTACCAGGTGCGCGGGTTTTCCTTTCCCGGCTACCCCGGAGTCATCATCGGCCACAACGGCCGGATCGCCTGGGGCATCACGGATTTCGGTGACGACGTACAGGACTTCTACTACGAGAGGATCAACCCCCTGAACCCCAGCCAATACCTGGCCGGCGGTCAGTGGCGGGACATGAAGATCCGTCACGAGCGCATCGACATCCAGGGCCAGGAGCAGCCGTACGTGCACGTGGTCCGGGAGACCCGCCATGGCCCCATCGTCACCGACCGCGGCGGCTACAAGCCTTTGGAGAGCTACGGTTTTGCGCCCCAGGGAGAGTTCCCCGACAACCTGGAGCTGTCGGCGGTCGCCCTACGCTGGACGGCCCTCGAGCCCGGCCGCATCTGGATGTGCTTCGTCCGCCTGAACCGGGCCCGGAGCTTCGAGGAGTTCCGTGACGCCTTCCGGTACTTCGACGGCCCGGTTCTGAACGTGAGCTATGCCGACACCGCGGGCAACATCGGCTACCAGACCACCGGCTGGATCCCGATCCGCCCCGTCGGGGAGGGCCGCATCCCGGTCCCCGGCTGGACGGAGGAGTTCGAGTGGAGCGGCTACGTCCCCTTCGACGAACTGCCCTCCGCCCTCAACCCGGAGAAGGGATACATCATCAGTGCCAACAACCCGGTCGCCAGCCCCAGCTACCCGTACATGCTCGGCACGACCGCGGCGTACGGATACCGGGCCCGCAGGCTCGCGCAGATGATCGAGAACGACCCCGACGGGGTATCGATCGAAGACACCATGCGGATGCAGGCCGACGTGACAGACCAGGCGGCCGGAGAGATCACGGCCTACCTGCGCGGCCTGAATCTCGCCGCGCCGCCGGTGTCCGATCTCCTGAGGGAGAAGGAGCCCCTCAGCAGGAAGGACCGCAAGAAGAAGGCGAAGCTCGAGGCCCAGGTCGAGGCGGCCCTCGAACCCGCCCGGGAGCGCCTGCTCGCCTGGGACGGCAACATGGACATGGAGAGCGCCGAGGCCACCCTGTACGGGTTCTTCTTCCTGTCGCTGATCGAGGAGACCTTCGAGGACCAGTACCCGTACCAACGCTGGCCCAAGGCCAAACACGCCCGCATGCAGAACGCTCTCTACTACCTGCTGGAGGACCCGGAGAACCCCTGGTGGGACGACGCGCGCACCCCGGAGATCACCGAGTCCCGGGACCTTATCCTCGTACGGGCTTTCCGCAAAGCCGTTGAGCGCGGGATCGAAGAGCTTGGAGCCAAGCTCGAAAAATGGGAATGGGGGGACGTGCACACCACCGAGTTCCGCAACGCGACCCTTGGGGAGTCGGGGATCAAGCTCATCGAGAAGATCTTCAACCGGGGGCCGGTCGCGACCCCCGGCAACGCGACCACGGTCTACGCGGCGGCCTGGAAAAAGGACGAGCCCTTCGCCGTGAACCATGGGACCACCAACCGCCAGATCATCGACCTGGGCGACATCGCCAGGAGCTTCATGATGCACGCTCCCGGGCAGAGCGGGCACCCGCGCCACCGCCACTACGACGACTACATCGATCCCTGGCGCAAGGTGGAGTACCATCCGACCCTGTTCGACCGGGCCGACGTGGAGGACAACCAGAGGGCGCGGCTCCTGCTGAGGCCGGCTACCGCCGAGTAAGGGCACCGCCGGCGCCGGCGGCTCCGGCGCCGCCGGTTTGACACCCCCCGCGGCCGTGGCGTAGGCTGGAGGCAGGAGGACGCCATGGCCAAGAAAAAGCTCATGATCCACGAGCTCTACCGGATGAAGGCGGAAGGCCGCAAGGCGACCTGGCTCACCGCCTACGACTACCCGACCGCCCAGTTCGCCGAAGCCGCCGGCCTGGACATGCTCCTGGTGGGCGATTCCCTCGGCATGTGCGTGTACGGCTATCCCGGCACCGTGCCGGTGACCATGGACCAGTGCATCGTGCACAGCGAGGCGGTGCGCCGCGGGGCCCCGAACACCTTCGTGATCGGCGACATGCCGTTCATGAGCTACCAGAGAAGCGACGAGGACGCGGTGACCAATGCGGGGCGCTTCCTCAAGGAAGCCGGGGTGGACGCCATCAAGCTGGAGGGGGGGCGCCGGGTGGCCGGGCGGATCCGGGCCATCGTGGACGCCGGCATGGTGGTGTGCGGGCACCTGGGCCTGACCCCCCAGAGCTCCGGGCAGCTCGGCGGGCACAAGGCCCAGGGGCGCAGCGTCGAAAGCGCCGAGGCGGTGATCGAGGACGCCCTGGCCGTGCACGAGGCGGGGGCGCACCTGCTGCTTCTGGAGGCGGTGCCGCCGGAGGTGGCGGGGTTCGTCGCGAAGAAGCTTGCGATTCCGGTGTACGGCATCGGCGCTGGCCCGGACTGCGACGGACAGCTGTTGATCGTGTCCGACCTGATCGGGCAGTTCCAGGCCTTCACTCCCAAGTTCGTCAAGAAGTACGCTGACGTAGCCTCGGTGATCACGGCAGCCATGCAGGCGTACGTGCAGGACGTGCAGGCGGGGGCCTTTCCGGCGGACGAGCACTGCTACCACATGCTCGAAGGGGAGGAGCCCAAGTTCCAGCGCCTGGCCGACAAGTACCGGTAGCGCCTCGAAAGGCAGGAGGAATGCCATGTCCGCTTTGAGGCAGCGCCTGGCCATCGACCGGGGGAGAATCGAGGAGATCAACGCCCTGCTCCTGGACCCGCACAACGAGCTCGTCCAGCGGTTGCTGGAAATCGTGGAGCGCTTCGGCGGTCCCGAGGAGATCAACCGCCGGGCAGCCGAATCGCGCCGGCTCAAAAGCCTGCTGGCCCGCCTGCAAGCCGAAGGGCCGTCCTACCGCCGCGACCTGGAGTGGCTGACCACCGTGCGGGACGACGGCGCCTTCGTGCCCTTAGGGGAGTTCTGCCGCCGCCTGGACCGGGACGCGGGCGCGCTGAACCAGGCCAACGCCGTGACCCTGGAGATCAGCGCGCTGCAGTTCTTTCCCTGGCTCATCGCCGAGGCGCGAAGGGCCATCGAGCGCCAAGAGCTCATGCCGGGGCGCTACATCCGGGTCCGCCGCATGGCAGAGCAGACCGTCGATCACGGGGACACCCTGGCGGTGGCCGCAGCCATGCAGATCGTCGGGGCGAGCTACGTGGAGACCCTGGACACCAAGGGCACGGACGGCTCCAACGTGCACCTGGGCGGTCCCGAGACCATCACGGGCTACTTCGGGGGCGTGGGCCAGCCCAACGACTACCCGCTCCGATGGGTGGAGGAGTACCTGGGATACTACACCCGCTACGGGATCCGGCAGGTCCTGAACGTCAACCCCGGCACGGTCCTGGCGGCCTACCTTCTCCACAAGCTTGGGGTGGACTGCGAGTTCAAGATCTCGGTGTACATGGGCAACGATAACCCCTTCTCGGTGCTGTGGACGCTCCTGACCGCCCGTCTGTTTTCCCGTCCCGACGGCTCGACCAGCCTGATCGGCTTCAACTTCTCCAACTCCGTGAACAATGACACCATCCGGGCGAGCCACCGGATCCGGGAAGCCCTGGGTCTCACCGCCCAGGTGCGCTTCGAGCATCACATCACCGAGACCTACCGCTCGATCGTGCGCCAACCCTACAACCGCCGGGAGGAGCTGGTCGAGATCGCCCAGGAGGTCCCCAACATCTCAGCCAAGCACGAGGGCGGGGACCCCGAGATCGAAGAGGGGCGGGAGCACCCGAGCGACATCCTGGAGTACTTCCTGTCAAAGGAAGAGATCGAGGCCAAGGGTCTGATGCCGGCCCTGGAGCGCAGCTACCTGGACAAGCACGAAGCCCTGAACCGCACCGCGGAGGCCCTGATCCGGGCAGGGGTCGGCGTGATCGCCGCGGGGAACCTGCACGGCCAGGGCTAACTCCACGCGGAGGACTCAGCCTCCGTTCTCGGAAGCCGCCCGGTTCTGCTTCCAGCGCGGATGCGTGATGCCGAAGTGCTTGATCTTGTAATTCAGCACCCGGCTGGAGACCCCGAGCAGGGCCGCGGCGTCCTTCTGCACCCAGTCGCAGCGCTCGAGGGCCTGCACGATCAGGCCCCGCTCCGCGTCCTCCAGGCGGATCCCGCCCGGGGGCAGGGTGATCGCCCGGGCCGCATCGGCTTCCGCGTCCGCGTACCCGCCGGCCGCCTGTGAGGGGTCCGCGAACAGCAGGTTGAGGTCCTCGGGGGTCACCACCTCCCCGTCGGCCAGGAGGACCGCCCGCTCGATGGTGTTCTCCAGCTCCCGGATGTTGCCCGGCCAGTGATAGCGGGTGAGCATGCGTTGGGCCGCGGAGTCCACGCCGCGGATCTTCTTGTTCATCTCCGCGGCGTACTTCTTCAGGAAGAACTGGAGCAGCAGGGCGATGTCGCCGCTTCGCTCCCGCAGCGGCGGCAGGCGGATGGTCACCACGTTCAGGCGGTAGTACAGGTCCTCCCGGAAGTCCCCCTTGCGCATGAGCTCCAGCAGGTCCCGGTTGGTGGCGGAGATGATCCGCACGTCGGTCTTGACCGTCTCGTTGGAACCCAGGCGCTCGAACTCCTTCTCCTGGATGACCCGCAGCACCTTGGCCTGCGTGAACAGGCTCATGTCCGCGACTTCGTCCAGAAAGATCGTCCCGCCGTCGGCGTGCTCGAAACGCCCGACCCGGCGCCGGTCCGCGCCGGTGAAGGCCCCGGCCTCGTAGCCGAACAGCTCGCTCTCCAGGAGCTGCTCCGGCAGGGCCGCGCAGTTAACCCGCACGAAGGGACCGTCGGAGCGGTTGGAGTTGTAGTGGATCGCTCCCGCCACCAGCTCCTTGCCCGTGCCCGTCTCCCCGGTGATCAGGACGCTGGAGTCGGTGGCCGCCACCCGGTTGACGATCCGGAAGACCTTCTTGATCTCCGGGCTCTCGCCGATGAAGTTGTACGGCCGGTAGACGTTGCGGTAGCGCTCGGCCAGGTCCGCCTGCGGTTGCTCCCGGCCCTGGCGCTCCAGGGCCCGCTTGATCTGGAAGCTGAGCTCCGGGATGCTGAAGGGTTTCTGCAGGATGCTGAAGGCGCCCTCGCTGACCGCCTGGACCCCTTCCTGGATCGAGTCGAGCTCGGAGTCCACGATCAGGGCCGCGTCCGGGTTGTGCTCCCGCAGCGCCGCCTGGAGCTCCTGGATCGTCCCGCCGGGAATCCTGACGTCGCTGACCACCACGTCGAACTCCTGCTCCGCCAGCAGCGCCAGGGCGCTGGGCAGGTCCGTGGCCTGCCGCATGGTGTGGCCGATGGAACGGAAGAAGTGGCAGACGTCGTCACAAAGGTACGGGTCCGCGTCGATGATCAGGAGGTTGCCCATGGTACCGCTCGCTCGCCTCCCAGTGTTGCCATTCGAGCGAGTAGTTTCAAGCTCTCTTGTCGCAAGCATCGATTGCCCCGTATACTTTCTGTAACGCTCCCGCAGGAGGTCTACGCTGGAACCGAGCACGATCGATCGGCTCAGACGCATCTCTTTTTTCGCTGAAATGCCGGACTATGACCTCGGTCAGATCGCCGAAATCATCGAAGAGAAGCACTATCGCCCCGGCCAGATGATCATCGAGGAGCACACCGAGGCCGAGCGTTTCTTCATCATCTCCACGGGCAAGATCGAGATCTCCAAGCGCTTCGAAGACGGAGAGCAGTTCGCGCTGGCCGTCCACAGCGACGGGGAGTTCTTCGGCGAGATGGCGCTCCTCGACGAGGGGCGCCGCTCTGCCAGCGCCAGGGCCCTGGAGGACACCACGGTGCTGGAGATCTCGCGCCCGAACTTCGAGACCCTCCTGTACAAGGCCCCGGTTCTGGCCTACAGCATCATGAAGGAGCTCTCCTCCCGGCTGCGGGAGACCGGAGCGCTCCTGGTCTCTCACCTGCAGCGCAAGAACCGGCAGCTGACCAGGGCCTACCTGGACACCCTGACCCTGCTCATGAAGAGCGTGGAAGACCGGGAGGCCTCCGTGATCCGGCACGCCCGGCGCGTGCGCAGCCTGGCCGAAGCCCTGGGCCGCCGCTTGAGCCTGAACGAGGGGGAGCTGTTTCTCCTGGAAATCCGCGCCTTGCTCCATGAAATCGCCTCCGGGGAGCTCCCCGAATCCATCGCGAGCCGCGACAACCCGCTGACCGCCGACATCCTGGCGGTCGCCGACCGCTTCGAAACCCTGACCTCGCCGGCCCGGTCCGACCGGATCGATCGTGACGAAGCCCTGCGCAGGGTGAAGGGCGATCGGAAGCTCAACCGCCGCGTGGTCCAGGCCCTCGAGGAGCTCGACCGGGCCGGCGAGCTGCCCCGCCCCGAATAGGCCCAAGCTATCCCCGGACCGTCTCTTTCTCGATCTGCTGCTCGAGCCTGTCGATGGATACCTCCAGGTCCCGGATCACCTTGAAGGTGTCGTCCATGACCTGGTTGAAGAGCTGCCGCGCCTTCTTCGGGTTCTGCTTGGACAGCTCGATGATGTTGTAGAAGGCCACCCGGGTCCTGGGGGTGCCCGCCACGATGTCCGCCGTGCGGGACTGCCCCGCCACCAGCGCCGCTGCCCCGAAGCAGTCCCCCACGCTGTAGCGGTGGTTCTTGTTCCTCAAAGGGTAGGCGTAGCCGGAAATCACCTCGCATACCGCGGTGGCATCCTCGCCCTTCTTGAGGATGATCTCCCCTTTCTGGTACTCCCGGTAGCGGACGGCGCCGTTGTCGCCGTAGGCCGCACTGGTCCCGGGGGTGGCCCCGATCAGCTCGTAGGAGCCTGACACCTTGCGGATCTCGGGGTTGCGCAGGGTGTGGCGGGTGCCGTGTATGGCGTCATGCTTGATCATGGCCATGTCCCGGACCAGCCTCTTGGCTTCGTCGTCGACGTCCTTCTGCGTCATCCCGGCCAGGTTCTGCTCGATCTCGATCTGCACGTTGAACGTACAACGGGGGTAACGGCAACGCACGGCGTAGATGCCGTTCTTGAGCTTGTACGGCATTGGGAACCTCCTGTCGTCGAATGATCCTGGAAATGCAATTCCCGTACCATATCGTAATCCGGGAGCACCGTCTAACTTGATGGCTGGATGCGAGTTAGCGACGATACGTTTCGCCGATTTCAGAAACCGGCCTGTTGCGAGTACGGAAACGTAACAAAGCCTCTAATGGATTACGGAATCGTACCCATTTCCGAGGCGCGTTGACCCCTTTTCCCGGAGGGCGTATAGTGATCTTGAGATGCACCCATGAGCTTCGTGCTGACACCCTTCGTGATTGCCCTTGGCGCCAGCGCGGCCCTGTCGGCGGTCGTGGCCGCCTTGGTGCTCGGCCGCTGCCGGGTGCCTGGGGCCGCGGCCCTGGCGGCGCTCATGATCGCCGTATGCTCCTGGTCGGTGGCTTCGGCTCTGGAAGCCGCAGTGCTGGGCCAGGAGGGCAAGTGGCTGTTCTCGAAGCTGGCGTACCTGGGGACGGTCAGCACAGGCCCGCTGTTCCTGCTGTTCAGCGTGCACTACTCGCTGCCGGGCGCGCGTTTCCGCCCGGCGCCAGCGCTTGCCCTGTGGATCGTGCCCGGTCTCGTGATGGGGGCCGCCTTCACGAACGAGCACCATGGCCTGCTGTGGACGGGCATGAGCCCCGGCGCGCTTGCGGGGTCCAACCTCATGATCTACGGCCACGGGATCGTATTCTGGGTCATGATCATCTACCAGCTGCTCACGGTGCTGGCCGGGACCGTGCTGCTGGCCCGCTCTGTGCTGAGGCTGCGAGGCGGGCGCGGGATGTCCCGCCCGTACGCCACCCAGAGCGCGATCATCCTTGCCGCCGTGGCGGCTCCCTGGGTGGGCTTCGCCCTGTACGTCTCCCCCTTCAACCCCTTCCCGGGACTGGAGCTCTCGGTCATCTTCTTCAGCATCACCGGGCTGCTCCTGCTGCTGGGCATCACCCGCTACCGCCTCTTCGACCTGGTCCCGGTGGCCTGGCAGAGCCTGGTCGAAGGGATGAGCGACGCCGTCCTGGTCCTCGACCGGCAGAATCGGGTCGTCGACCTGAACCCCGCCGCCCTCCGGCTGCTCGCGCTCCGGCGCGGGGCGGTCGGCCAGCCCCTCGAGCAGGTGCTGGCGGCTTGGCCCGAGCTCGTCCAAACCCTCGCCGCCGCGGGGGACGAGGAGCTGGAAACCGAAATCACCTGGAACGGGGAAAGCCCCAGGCACACGGAGCTCCGTATCTCTCGCCTGCAGGACCGCCGCGGGCAGCGGATCGGGCGCTTTGCCGTGCTCCACGACGTCACCGCCCGCAAGCGCGCGGAGGCCGAGAGAGAGCACCTGATCGCCCAACTGCAGCAGGCGCTGGCCGACATCAAGTCCCTTCGAGGGCTCCTGCCGATCTGCGCCTCCTGCAAGAAGATCCGGGACGACAAGGGCTATTGGCGGAACCTCGAGCACTACCTGGCCGAGCACTCCGAGGCGCAGTTCAGCCACGGCCTGTGCCCGGAGTGCATGGCACGCCTGTATCCGGAGTTCCGGTCGGCCGAGCTGCC